>NZ_CP026310.1 GCF_002906575.1 Salinigranum rubrum | reverse complement strand
AAGCGACGAACTCGAGGGCTGGCCCACGAAGCGGGGTTCGATGATAGCACGTTATTCGACGAAACTTGGAATCTTACGCTCGTGACGCCGGCCTGCCGAAAGATCACCTTCCACTGTTCGACTTCCCGAGCCGATTTCTTCTCGCCTGGAAGGAAAGATAGGTAAGGTTTCTAGTGGGTTCTTCCTTCCGGACCGTAATGCGAGATTATTTGAACGAATGACATAATCGGTTGGGCCATCCCAGAGCCCACTGGAAAATGAATCGTTTCTACAGAGGAACGAGGTATACTCGGGTAACTATCTACTCGATATCTGCCGGATACCACGTGCGTGATTCAAAGATGCCTGCACCGGGCGCAATCTACAGGGTGGCATTTACTCATTATGGTCCTGTCGCAGTGCGATGTGGTTTCCATCCGGGTCGGATGTCTCAGCGCGCAGGCCAAACTCGTACGCGATTGGCGCCTCTCCGTCGAACTTGACCCCCTCGGACCGCATGCGCTCGACGTCCTTGCGAAGATCGTCGTATTCGAGAAAGACGAGTCCGGGACGGAACTCCTCGGTCGCTGACTCCGGCCTCTGGGCGTGCCGGGCCAGAGTAGGATTTCATGCCGGTCGCCTGGTGGGGCAACGGTCAGCCAGCGCCCAAAGGGCCCGCTCATATCGTCGCGCTTCTCCAGACCCAGCTTTTCGTAGAAATCGAGGGCGCGATCCTGGTCCGACACGTACAGGGCCGTATACCTTGTGTACTGAAGGGTCATGCAGTACCCTCCTCCGCAGCGGTATTTGGCACGTGCGTCAGCGGGTCCGTTTCGATCGTAGATGCCATGGGAGGCATGGTTCCGCTTCGGGAGGCGCGACCGTGGATTCACGCGTGAATACGTTCACTCTATTAAGACACCCGCGAGTCTGTTAAGGCACTCGTCAGCCATCTCCAGCGTAAATGCCTCGCGCACACCTGAAGCTAAATGCTACGGCGACCGACGTTTGGCTGACTGACCTTTCGACCGACTTCCCGGAGGCCGAGTTCAGGATCCTGTCGAGTCATCCCGTGGACAATGGCATGCTCGGCCTTCTCGAAATAATGACGCCGAACGGGGACGCTATCGCCCGTCGGATCGGCGACACACCAGAAGTACGGTCTTCCGAGGTGGTCCATTCCGACGAGGGGATGGTGCAAATCCAGTACGTGGCCGCTCGGCCGGAGTTGTACGAGGTGCTTAGCGAGACAGCGAGTCTACCTCGATTTCCGTCATTTTCCGGGATGGGTGGTTGTCCATCGAGCTAACTGCCGCACTGGAGCAGTTGGGTGAGTTCACCACCGAGTTAGCGGAGGCTGACATCCCGTATCAGCTCGTGTCGCTTACCCACTCATACGATTCGAACGGACTTCTGACCCAGCGGCAGCGGGAGGTCATCACCGAAGCGGTCGAACGTGGTTATTACGACAGTCCTCGCGGCTGTACGCTCGTCGAGCTTGCAGATACGTTCGGGATCAATCAATCGGCGGCAAGCGGCGTTCTGCACCGGGCAGAAGGCCGAATTATTAAACAGTTCCTTGAGAAGCCATTCTAATCAAGTATCGTTGTTCGATCTAGTTGGATGAACATGGATCGGTGGTGTCTATGCGGCTGTAAACACCGTACTCCGGATAGCCACCAGCTGGATCCCGGGAGAGTGAATAGTCTCTAGAGAGGGTACAGTTGCCGGATTCTCCTCGATCTGAATTACTGAAAAGACACGTCGATCGTTGAATTTCTATTTGGCGATTCTACGACGCCCACCGTTCCACACCTACTCCGGAGTACTAAATTCCACACGGTACGTATGAACCGAACGCTCCCATGACAGAACGCATAATGCAACTCTCGACGTTCGAGATTGAACCGGGGAAGGTAGATGAGTTCAAATCGAGCATCGAGAGATCGGTCACGTTCGCCGAGAGAACGGCCCGCAACTTTCGGTGGAAGTCTACATCGACGAAGAAGACATGCGAGCGCATAGCTGCCAGATCCAACCGGACTCCGACGCCATTCTGGCTCACTGGGAACTGTCCGACCCGTACATCGAAAGAGGTAATGCAGTACTGTACGGCCACGCGCCTCGATATCTACGGCCAGCCCAATGACGAAGTGATGGAAGCTGTGGAGGGGCTGGCGGACCAGATCCCCATAACCGTTACTCCCCACTTCACTGGCTTCAGCCAGTTCCAGACTGCAGATTGAGATCGGCTGTATAGTAACAACGCGGAGTTAGATTTCCAGTTCGGGATTCCAGACGACCTCCCACAGGTGATCGTCCGGGTCGATGAAGTGTCCCGAGTAGCCACCCCAAGCACGTCTTGAGGCGAGTCGGTGACAGTCGCGCCTGCCTCTTCGGCGGCTGCCATCACCTCGTCGACTTCCGCTTTCGAGCCAACGTTGTGCCCGAGCGTGAATTCTGCCGAACGGTCCCTCATCAGCGACGTTCGCGTCCTCCGCGATCTGTGATCGCGGATAGATCGCCAGCTGTACGCCGTTGTTCAACGGGAAGAAAGCGACAGCTCCACCTTCGAACTCGGTGCCGACGATCCCCTCTGTCGGCCATCCCAACCCATCGCGATAGAACGCAAGTGATCGTTCGAGGTCGCTGACGCCGATCGTTATGACGGTGACTCGTGTTCCATCGTTGGGTTCATGTGTCCTAGGAGTCGGTTTCGTGTGCCTCTTTTCCGATAATGGTTACTGGCAATATATACCCAACCCTGGTATGGTAAATGTGGCAGGCCAGTCAATTACTGCCCCAATCGTGCTCGCGGAGGTACGTATCGAGCCGGGTAAGCTCGATATTATGATCCCGTTCTAGCCCTTCGATATCGACGCCGTATCCGTAATCGTTGATCCATTCGAACATCGCCGCCACCTCCCCCAGCTCCTCACGGATGACATCGATCGGGATGCGCTGGGGTTCGACCTCGGTCCCGGTTACGTCAGCGAACACCTCGGCCGCACTTTCGAGCGTATGCTCGTCGCCCGTCTCTCTACTCGTCGGGGGTCGCTAGCGCGGTGGCGGCGAGCGCACCGATGTCTCCGGCGTCGACGGTCTGCATCGAGACGCCCTCGGCAAGGGGGACGCGAGGATTCCGTCCTCAATCACTTCGCGCTGGCGCTCGTAGTTCTGCATCATCGTGACGGGGCGAAGGATCGTCGCGGGAAGGCCGAGGGCGAGAATCCGCCGTTCGATATCGTACTTCGACTCGAAGTTCGGGATTCCGGTTTCGCTATCGGCTCCGGCGACGGAGCTATACACGAACTGTTCGATGCCGATTTCGGCGGCGACCTCCGCCATGTTCGTTCCCTGTTCGATTTCGGCCTCGATCCCCGCCTCTGTCGGTGGTGCGCCGTTCTCAGCCTCAATCGTGACGCAGTAGACCGCGTCGACGGCTTGAGACTTTTTTCCAGGAGGTTTCCCTCGACGAGGGTCGCACCTTGGTCGCCAAGCGCCTGGGCGCGGTCGCTCTCGGGACTGCGCGTCAATGCGTGGACGTCGAAGTCTCTGTACCCGCTTGACAATAGGTGATCAGCAACTGCCCCTCCTTGGCGGCCTGTCGCACCGACGACAAGGACGCTGAACTGACTCATCGCGGATCCTCCTTATCGCTGTTCAACAGTCGGATTTTGGGAGCACGTTGATCGTGCTGCATCTGTCTCACCACGAGTACTACTACGGAAGGGTGCAACTTTGCGATGAGCGTAAACATGTTCAACGTCATGTGGATAAGGCTGGGGGTCGAAAGGGCGGAATATGCCCAGAGCACAGGTCAAATTCGAGTTCTCTGATGGGCCAGGCGCACTCTCGACCGAGTATCCGGACGACGAGTTCGGGTTCTAGCTGCTCACCCGACGGCAGATGGCATCCGGGTAGTCCTTGAAGTTCAGACGTCCGACACCGCAGCCATCGTTCGACAGCTCGACGAAGCGTCGTGGCTGCCATCCTACGACATGCTGCACGCCGATGAGAGGACGATGCTCATTCAGTACTCCCACGAGTTCCTCCCTCCGTTGCATCGCGCACTCCTCTCCTCGGGCCCCCTCCTACAGTATCCCTTAACCCTTCGAAACGGTGGATTACCAGTGACATCACGACGTCTCATGAGCAACTGTCCCAACTCAAAGACGCGTTCGAATCCGAGGGGATCTCGTATGAAATCGGCTCGGTCAGACAGTCGACCGACCCAACCGATCTGCTGACGGATCGCCAACGGCGGTTCATTACCGAGGCGGTTGAACAAGGATACTACAATAGCCCGCGCGAAACCACGCTCACCGAACTAGCGGCTGTGCTGGACGTCAGTAAGGGGGAGCAAGCCGCACACTTCACCGCGCTGAAGGCCGTATCATCAAGCACTTCCTCGGCGAACCAGCCGTGTGACTCGGCCGTCGTGACGGAGGATATCGAGGGAGACGCGGAGAAGCGGCATCGCTCGATTTGGGGCTTCGCGAAACGCTCTGGAGTCATCACACGATCCAACCGATTGTCTCTGGAATAGTCCCTACTGCAATAAACGTCCGAAGTCAAGTTATTCATTCAAGACTTTTGCCTCTATTTTCTGAATATGCTCGTGAAGGGTCGATGTCGTAATATTCAATGTTTCGGCTAATTCGCTAGCCGCCACTTCCCGAGGCCATGCATAGTACCCCCGGAGTCCAATTACGAGGCAAATCGCCAAAAGGCTGCGTCCGAGAGAGTGACAGCGGCGTGTCTGCTTGTCCGTGTCACTCACTTCCACGCAGCGTTTCACTGTCTGTCCCTCGCTTGGATGCGAGGGCGTGTCGGGTTCTTCGAGAGGATAGCACTCGTGGAAGCTCGTATTCCGGATCCCGGGCTCTGTGGAACCCCGCTCTCAGTGATGGTTTGGCAGAATCGAGCTGAACAGAAGACGAACTCGGCAGAGCGATATCTACAGATGATGGAGAGATCAGCCCGAACATTCGCGCCACCGGATAGAACGAGCTTGTGAAACTCAGAGCACGGATGGGTCACGAAATCACGTACAGCACACTACGACCGTTCCGCGTCTAGAAACACGTCGATCCCGTCGAACAGTCGGTCGAGCGTCGTCTCGTCGGTGAACGGATTCAACAGGACGACCCGAAGCCACCGGTTGTCCCAGTAGGTCGGGAGTGAAACAAAGATTTCCTGCTCGGAAAGCAGCCGCCGCTGGAGTCGCCCGTTAAGCGCGTCCCGCTCGTCTGGTGGACACCAGTCGGGCACAGCCCGGAAACAGACGAGGTTCATCTCCGGCTCGCTGGCCAGTTCTAGGGCGTCGTGGTCGGTGACGCGGTTGCGAATTACGGCCGTCAGGCGGTAGCTCTCGTCGATCAACTGGCCGAGCCCTCGCGACCGAGATGCTGGAAGGTGAGCCAGAGTTTGAGGATCTCCGCCCGGCGGGTGCCTTGGACGCTTAGTTCGCCCAGATTGGGTACGACGGTTTCGTCGCGCATGTACGGCGCCCCGACCTGAAAGTCCTCCTGTAATACGTCGACGTCGGCGAACATGGCCATCGCACACGTCTTAGCGACGTAACACCACTTCTGGGATTGAACGTTACCGAATCCGCGGTCTCGATCCCATCGAGTCTTCCACGCTCAGCCTCAGAGAAGACGAGGGCACCGCCATAGGCTGCGTCGACGTGGAGCCACAGGTCGTGTTCGTCGGCGATATCACGGACCTCCGAGAGCGGATCGATGTTCCCGGTTGTGGTCGTGCCAGCGGTCGCGACGATGCAGAAGGGCACGCGTCCGTCTCGTTCAGTCTGTTCGACCGCCTGCTTCAGTGCGCTCGGCATCATTCGGGAGTCAGCGTCCGTCTCAACTGCGACGACGGCATCGGTCCCGAGCCCGAGCACCATCGCAGCTTTCTGCAGCGAAGTGTGTGCCACCTCGGACGCGAAGAGCACCGGCTGGCGATCCAGTCCGGTGAGGCCGCCCTTTTGAACGTCGAACGTGTGGTTTCGTGCGACTGACAGGGCGTGAAGGTTGGCGAGAGATCCGCCGCTGGCGAGGACCCCGCCAGCGTCGGGCCCCAGGCCGAACTCGCTGGCGATAGTCTCAGTCAACTGAACTTCGAGTTCCGAGAAAACTGGCGACATCTCCACGCTCAGCATATTGTTGTTGATCGCCGATGCGACGAGGTCACCCAGAACCGACACAGTCGTCGGCATCGTGTCCATGTGACCAATATATCCCGGATGCGCGGGATTCATCGATCCCTCAACGATCGTCTCGAGGTCGCCGAGAAGCTCGTCCTGGGGCCGCGGAGATACTGGAATTGTACTCGCGGGGGCGGTTGACTCGTCCGGTAACGGTGACCGGTCTTCCGCCGCTTCGATCTGTTCGAAGAGTCGATCAAGAACGTCTTCGGCGAGGTCCCGGATTACGTCAGCGTTAGCCCCGCCCGGGTCGATAAATCCCGCTTCTGGCAAATTGGAACGATTCATGTGTAATCCCACTGTCCCCCAGTGACTTCGAACATACGGATCCATTGGGCCGGCGCGACCCGCTGAACTTTCGATGTAGGGAGCCTCCGTCGCCCCGTGGCCGAGGTTCACTAGAGGAGGTGATCGAGTGCCGTCAACCGGCTAGATACATCTGTTGTATGGGTCACGGCCGAACGTTCCTGTTACAGTTCAAGTGTTGTCCTAAAACGGTGATGACTACGCGGATGACCGTTCCGGCGTGTTCATCGAGAAGTGGCATGCACGATATGCGCCCTTCGCCCAGTTTGGGGACCGATAATCACCGGCGGTGGCACTAAGGCGACGCCCGGACGAGTGTCCTAAATGAACGCGAAAGCAGCTGACTTCGTGCTCATCACTGTCAGTGACGTCGGCGAGTCAGTGGCGTTCTACCGTGATACACTCGGCCTCGCCCTCGAGTCACTCGACGAGGAGACTGGCTGGGCGGAACTCGCACTTCCCCCAACCACGCTCGCGCTCGGAGAAGAGAATCCCCAGTTCCCGACATCTCCCGGGGACTCCGGTATCGCGCTTGCACTCGCAGTCGACGATGTCGAGGAGGCCACCGATGAACTCCGCGATGCAGGTCGCACTGTCCTGATGGGTCCGGTCGAGACAAGCGTCTGTGACATGGCGGTGGTCGGCGACCCTGACGACAATCCGCTTCTGCTTCACCGCCGGCGCGATGGGACGTACGGTCGCCGCGATCCAATTCCCGGCTACGACCAATGACGACGTACATCGCCTTCCTCCGTGGGATCAACGTCGGCGCCCATAACCGGATGAAGATGGACGAGCTCCGGACTGTTCTTGTCACTCGGCTACGAAGGCGCCGAGACGTACATCCAGAGCGGGAACGTCGTGTTCGAGGCCGCAGAGACGGATCAAGGCGTGCTCCGCGAGGAGATCCACGACGCCATCGAGGACGAGTTCGGCTACGACATCTCCGTCATGATTCGAACGGGGGAGGAGCTTGGAGACGTCGTGGCCGGTCAACCCTTCGACACTCCAGGGGAAGACGGTACCAAACACTACGTCACGTTCCTCCACAAGAAACCGACGGACGAACAGGTCGACGCACTGCTCGACGCGCAGAACGAGGCGGAGTCCTTTGTCGTACACGACCGAGCCATCTACAGCGAACTCGACAAGGACGCGCTCGGCGATGGCCGTTTCACCGATGCCGGGAAGCCGCTCCGGATGGAGACCACGCGGCGGAACTGGGACGTGGTGACGGCCGTCCTGAAACTGAGTGAATGACACCACGAGCGAATATACTCCGCGAGCGCAACGATGACGATCGACGCATCGACCGGGACCGTCTGGGACGCACTGACCGCTCCGGAGACGATCGAGCAGTGGTTCTTCGGCTCGATGGTCGGACGCGGCGTTTCGATCGAGGGTCCGGACGGCTACACAATCGTGTTCAGCGAACCCATGGACACGACGCGGACGTTCGAGGACGTGATGGGCGTTGAGTTCGAAGGTGATAGCCCCCGTCGTCGTGTCAGTGAAGTCCTGGTAGTACGAGATGTCACCCACAGTCGCAGCATTTCGGAAGGCCTCCCGAGTGCTCCAGGGGTACAGTTATCGCCTGTCATCACGGTACATGGAGAGATGAGCGACACCCCACCAGGACGAGTCAACCGGAACACTCGTCGTTGGAACGTTCCTCACGCTCGATGGAGTGATGCAGGCACCGGGGAGTCCTGACGAGGACCGCGACGGCGAATTCGAGCACGGGGGATGGATGGACGACTACCAAGACGAGCGGATGGAGGTCGTGAACGACCAGATCTCCGAGGCCGACGCGCTGCTGCTCGGCCGGAAGACGTACGAGATCTTCGCCTCCTACTGGCCCCACTTCGAACCAGCGGACGACCCCCTGGCGACGGAACTGAACAGCATGCCCAAGTACGTCGCCTCCAGGACCCTCGACGCGGTCGAATGGCACAACTCGACGCTGCTCGCGGGCGCCGCGGAGGCCGTCGAGGACCTCAAGAACGACCGTGGGGGCGTGATGTTGGTACAGGGCAGCGCCAACCTGATCCAGACGCTACTCGCACACGACCTCGTCGACGAGTTCCGGCTCTGGATCTTCCCCCTGGTCCTCGGGGACGGGAAGCGACTGTTCGGCGACGGGACGATTCCCGAGGCTCTCGAACTGACGGACGTCGAGACGTCAAATACGGGAGTCCAGATACTCCGCTACGAGCGGGCCGGTGAGTTCGAGTCCAGTTCGGCCGCGCGGTGAGACGTTGAGGTGTGAGGTGCGGGTCGTTCGAGGCAGCCGGTGTCGATGAGTCCTGGCAGGTCAGCCGATACCAACAGGAGGGGTGAGGATCGATATCTTTAACTCCTTTTTCGTGTAGGAGGAGCTAATGGTACTCGAGTAGCTGGTTTGGTTTTCTCAGCCCCGTAGCACTGCGTGAACCCACGCGGTGTAGCGGGATTCCAGCTACTCGCTCCGATTGACTACGCTCTGCGTAGTTCTAACTCCGATGTCACGAAACCAGATAGATGTCAATCCTGTCGAAACCGACGACGGTCGAACCGCTTCCAGTACCAACTCAACGGCTCGAATCTGAACAATGTCCAATTCCATCTCGTGGAGGGACGATGACGCCGTCTCACGGCTCCGAGTCGTCGCTCGCCATATCGGCACAGAACCTCACCAAAACGTTCGGAACGGGTGAGGATCGAGTCAACGCGGTTGACGGTGTTTCCTTCGATGTCGAACCGGGGACCGTCGTCGGACTCCTGGGTCCGAATGGGGCTGGAAAAACGACGACGATCAAAATGCTGCTCGGACTCGTCACCCCGACGGCCGGGAGCGTCCAGGTAGCCGGTCAAGACGTCGCCGCGAATCGCTATGACCTCTACAATCACGTCGGAGCGATGCTGGAGGGCGCCAGGAACGTCTATTGGCGGTTGACCGTCCGTGAAAACCTGGAATTCTTCGCTCAGCTCTGCGGCCATACACTGACCGATGCCCGAGGTCGACACCATCGGCTCATGGAACAATTTGGCCTCGCCGAGCGGGCAGACGAACCGGTGAGTTCGCTGTCGAGAGACATGAAGCAGCGGGTATCGCTGATTTGTACCCTCGCTCGACGGACGGAGGTCATCGTACTCGATGAGCCGACGCTCGGACTGGATCTCGAAAGTTCGATCGAGCTTCGCCGCGAAATCCGCCGGCTCGCGGAACGAGACGCGATGACCGTCCTCCTGAGTAGCCACGACATGGACCTGGTGGAAGCGATCTGCGATCGGGTCATCGTCATGCACGAGGGGGCAGTCATCGCGGACGACCGCGTCGACAACCTCATCGATCTCTTCGAGGTCCAATCCTATCGCGTGGTCCTCGAGCCGCCCTTCCCGGACCAGCTCCGGGCCGAGTTAGACGGAACGTACGAAACGCACAATTGGACCCAGAGTTCGGACCACGTCCAGTTCGACGTCGCGCTTTCCTCGGGGAGCGAGTTCTACGATCTCATCTCGGCGCTCCAAGCTGCGGACGTGACGCTTCGTTCGGCCCGATCGCTCGGATCTGACCTTGGGGACGTATTCCTCGAACTCACTGATCGATCGAACCCGATCGGATCGACACCGGAGGGTCGATGATGCCGTCGTTCCGACCCCTCACGCGAGCGGTCGCTGTCAAGGAGCTCACGCTCCTCCGTCGCTATCCAGTGAACAGTCTGTCCCAGCTCGTCACGATCTACCTCTACTTCGTGATCCTGTTCTTCGGCGGACAGACGTTCCTGGGACCGACGATCCTCGAATCGTTCGACGGGATCATCGTCGGGTTCTTCCTGTGGACGATTGCCTCGCTCGCGTTCGGGTACCTCGCGTGGACGATCACCCTGGAATCGCAGTGGGGTACGTTGGAGCAGCTGTACATGTCGCCGTACGGATTCGGAAGGGTCATGCTCGTCCGGGCTGCCGTGAGCCTCCTCTTGAACTTCGGGTGGGGAGTGCTCATGCTCATACTGATGCTCCTCACGAGCGGTCGTCCGCTCGCGCTCGACATCGATACCGTCCTCGTGATCGGGCTCTTGACGATCCTGCCTGCTGTCGGGATTGGCTTCCTGGTCGCTGGACTCGCGCTGCTGTACAAGCGAATCGAGAGCTTCATCCAGTTGATGAGCATTGGGTTCATCGGACTCATTGCCGCTCCCGTCAGTAGCTACCCGGTTCTCCGAATACTCCCACTCACGCAGGGCAGTTACCTCCTCAGACGGACTATGCAACAGAACATCGAGGTCTGGCAGCTCCCACCGTCCGATCTCGCTGTACTGGTCGCCGTCGCAGCATTCTACCTAGGCGGGGGTACTACGTGTTTATACGAGCACAGCGGCGGGCTCGTCGACAGGGGGTGCTCGGCCACTACTAAGTGTGGTACTCAGGACCATTGCAGTGCAGATCAGGACCAGGGGTGCGGTTCTAGCGGCTATTCACAACTCGGTGCGTAGAAACTCGACCGTTCGTGACCAGGCCAACGAAGCTGCTTTCTCGTCGTACTCCGCTCGATCCGATTCCATGAACCAGTGTTCGGTGTCGGGGTACGTGTGGAATGTGACGGATCCGTCCCCGGCCTGCAATCGCTCGCGGAGCGCTCTGATGTGGCGTGGGCTATTGAATTCATCGTGCTCAGCGAAATGACCGAGAAACGTCGTGGAGATCTCCTCGAAGTTCCCTGCACCGTTTCCGTAAAAAAGGACTGCCGCATCGACGTCATTTGCCCGGCTCTGGACGACCCAGAACGCGTATTCGACTCCCATCGATATTCCCACCACACCGAGTCCACCCGCCACATTCTCGTGTTGGCGAGTGAAATCGAACGCGGCGCTAACGTCATCGATCACTCGCGATGTATCGAGGGCTGACGACATCGCGTCTGCCGTTTGGATAGTCGACGCGATCTCGCCCTCATAGAGATCGGGTGCCACCACGATGAAGCCCTCCCGAGCCAATCGGTCACAGAGGTCCCTGAAGCAGTCGTTGAATCCCCACCACGCGTGTAGCATGAGAACTCCCGGATGATTGCCAGCTCCTGGCGTAGCGATATACATCCGCAGATCATGGTCATCGACGTCCAAGATCTTCAGTGAATTCATCCCTTCGCTGTAGAAATTTCGGAAATAAAAGTTTGCGTGCCGAGAAATCCCTCGAACTCGACCGCGCTCATTCACAAACCCAATCGTTCGGAGTGAAAGTGAAAGCCGTCGCGAGATCGAAAGTAGAGAGCGGATACTTCGCACCGCGAGAACAGGCCACGTCGTAACCCACAATATCTCAACTGCGGCCGGGATTCCCGCGTCTTCAGGTGTGGGCGGATGTCAAGTAGTCGAAATAGCGTGCCCTCCTTGCAGACCACCGTCGTCTCCACCGCTTGTCAAGCCGATATATACCGGCAGTAGTGCGAAGAGCCCCGCACCGTTCCAAGATGTATGGACTTTGGCTACCATAACGCATCCTACCGTGATGACGGCTCTGTCAGAGGAGATCTCTTCGGAGCGACAGTCGACCGCGCCCGCTGGCTCGAAGCGGAGGGGTTCGACCTCTTCACGGCCATGGATCACGTCTGGCAACTTCCCGGCGTCGGCCAGCGCGACGAGCCATTCTTCGACGCCTACACCGCGCTGCCGGCGGTCGCACAGGCCACGGATCGAATAGAGTTGAGCGCGCTCGTCACGTGCCCACACTGGCGTAACCCGGCGTACCTGGGACGGGCGATCGCCTCGCTTGAGGCAATTTCGAAGGGACGGGCGGTTCTCGGAATCGGCTCCGGCTGGTACGAGGACGAGTACGATGCGATGAATCTCGCGTTTCCAGACACACCGACGCGCAGCCGGCAGATGCGCGAAACGATCGAACTTTGTCGGGCGATGTGGACCCAGGACCCGCCGGCGTCTTACCGTGGCAAGTACTACCAACTTGAGGAGTTCTACTGCGCTCCGCGACCCGAGCGCGACATTCCGATCCTGATCGGGGGCGGTGGCGAGCAACTCACCCTCCGGGCGACCGCCGAATACGCTGACCGCTGGAACGTCCCCGACGGTGATCCCAAGGAATACGCCGCCAAACTCGACGTCCTCGCCGGTCACTGTGACGAACTAGGGACCGACTACGACGCCATCGAGAAGACGATCGGAAACTGGACAGTCCTACGTGAAACGACCGACGAAGCCCATGATGCATACGAGGAACTGTTCGGCCTCACCGAGGACGAACCGACACCCCGAAGCGAGTACCGGGGTGTGGTCGGGACGCCTGCCGAAGCGTACGAGCTTCTCTCTAAGTTCGAGACTATCGGCCTCGACACCTTCGTCGCGATTGTACCGGGAAACGACCGGCGGACGAGGGAACTGTTCGTCGACGAGGTGATGCCCAACTTCGCATGAATCGGACTGAGGAGTGGTTCGAATCTCATTGGAGAACGATGTCATCGGATGACGGCTCCCAACTGACGGCCGGAACCGGAATTGCGGTGGGTCTGGGGTTCGGAGTGGCTGCCGGACTCGCCTTCGACAACCTGGCCTTATGGCTCTCCATCACACTCGTCCTGGGGATCTGGATCGACCATCGGGGAGCCGAATGAGGAGATTCTGGAGAACAGTACCCGCGCGTGGAGTCATCCGGCCGCCGTGTTACTCGACCAGGTAGGCGATCTCGGTGGACCACTCTGTCGGGTCGGGCTCCTCGTCGGGGTCGGTCAGGTAGTGCTCGTAACGGCCCTCCCAGATATCGGTGTCTCCGTCCACACTCCTGGCCAGTTCGTGTCCCTGCTCCGCGGCCCACTCCTGGAGCCCCGCATGTGATTCTCCCAGATCGTCCGGGTGCCCCTCGTGGATCGTGACCGCGTACGTCCCCTCCGGGACGGCTCCAGCTTGGACCCGTTCGTCACCGGAGATCTGTCGGTCAGTCGGGATTGCGACCACCAGTGAGAACGGGTCGGTATCGTCACCGATCACGTCGTATCGGTAGAACGGTGCCCCGGCGAGCGTCTCGTCGCGGTCTTCCAGCCAGGCCACGAGCTCGCCGACGAGCGCGTTGACCTGCCCCCACTCCGAGAGCGACGCCTCGATAGGGATGCCGACGTATGGTTGCTCGTCTCGGTCTTCCAGATGGGGGTCGGTCGTCGTCACCGTGCGCCCTCCATGTTTTGGACCGGGTACTGGTCCACATCGTTCGTCTGTCGATCGATTCGATTCGTGTCGATCAGTCCGGTAGGTGTCATCCTCGGCGTTATCATGGTTTCGTGTCTGGGGTGACGATCGTGCGTCATCGCAACGTGGTGTGTCGGCGACCGAACCGTCGGTCGCTGACTCGGGCGGAGACCACGACTCGCTATCGGGGTAGCGAGCACATGGCACTACTGCCGGTTATAATCGGTTCGTTGAAATGCGAATCTTCCGAATACGAGAGCACGGGTCGCCCGATACGCGAGGGGCAACTCCCCACGTACCGTAGCGGTACGACGCGCCCCCGAGACCCGACCGACGTGAAACCAATACCGAAACCGAGTACCTCCAATGGAATCCCCCAAGACGGACTGCGCTAACTGCTACAGCCGAGAGACGACCATGCGGTATGCGACGCTCGTCGTTGATCCGGGACCGGACGGATTTTACCCGGAATCCCGGACCGTTCTCGAACGGGCGAACGTCACCCGCGAGCGCGTCCATCACGTCGACGTGCTCGACGACGGCACGTTCGTGGGGCTCTACGAACTCCACGGCGACGCCGACGAGATTCGATCCGGGATCAGGTATCTGCCTGGAGTCCTGAGCTACGACGTCACCGGAACCGATCCGGTGTATCTCTATCTCCACGAGGAGGCGACGGAGCCGGCCAGAACGCTCCTCGAAGAGCTTCGATCGTCACGGATCGTGCTCGACAGACCGTTCGAACACCAAATGGACGGTACCCTGCGTTTGACCATCATCGGGGAGGACGACGTGCTCAGGGAGACGTTCGACGCGCTCGCCGACATCGTGGACGTGGATCTGGTGGAGACGGGTGAGTACCAACCGGATCTCGGCGACATCGATACGCTCCTCACCGATCGCCAGCGCGAGATCCTCCGGCTCGCCGTCGAGCGGGGCTACTACGAAGTGCCCCGGCAGGTTACCCATCAGGAACTCGCCGAGGAGTGTGACCGCTGTCAATCGACGATCGCCGAGCACCTTCAGAAGATCGAAGCGACCGTGCTCCCCCACGTGATTCAGTAGTCTGACCCTTCCTATTCGACCACAGGCATATCGGAGGATCACTCGTTTGCGTCCCCATGGCGTCGGAAGAAACGAATGCACGAGGCAGGTCTGGTTCGTCGAAGCTCATCACATCAGAGGTGGACGAACGACGACGGAACTTCTCATTGAGGCAAGCCTGGGACGTTCCCCCGCAAGGAATTCATCAAGGATGTCTACGTCGCTCTTGCGGAAGCGGACGTCGATGGTGTCCTCTCGAGTATGACCGACGACATCAGATGGACTATCGTCGGCGAAGAGACGGTCGAAGAAAACCAGAACGTCGAGGAGCTGATCGAAGGGATGCTTGCAGAAGAGTACCCAGAGGTTAAAGTCGACACCATCACCACTCACGGGTACTCGGCCGCAGCAAACGGTGTTTCGAAGACCGAAAGCGGACACAGCCACGCATTCTGCGAGGTGTTCACGTTCGACGGTGCCACGAAAACGGCCGGCATCGAAGCGATCGACTGGTACGCGATCGGGATTTCGTGACCATCGATGGGTGTCGGAGACCATCGCTCAGTGGAGGTCGGGCTCGTCGATATCAGTACGATCCGGCGGATCGCACTGGTTCTCGGCCTAGCAGCGCTCTCGCCCCTCGTCGCAGAGTACCTCCTCGGTAACACCTCGAACGCTGATCGACTGTCCTGCCAACGCGCCCGTAGCGACGGCTCCAGTACCCACGAGAAACGCCCGTCGGCGGAGACTACCTGACTGGGACCTGATCGCTAAGGTCCCTCCGCTGGAACCGGAAAGGCCCGAAGGTGATCGGGACGACCATTCGGCAGGCAAGGACCGTGACCGGGCATCAGACCAGGTGAGCACGGTGGTTGCGCCGGTGATGATCGGCTCTTTCAGATTCATGAGTAAAGAACGGCAGATTCCGTTCGTTCGGAGGCCGTCGACTGACGCTGACGGTTCAGCACTACCGTACGACGCCTCTCCCCTCGGCACGATGGCGACGTGGGTATGAGCGTTGACAGATTACTCCCGATAGAGCTTCCGCTCGTATGTCGCCTCCTGACCGGGTTGCAGCGGAAGGAGTACTCGGAGCCGGTCGTTCCGAAGGTACAGTCCGCCCCAGACCATCACACCGACGAACACCGGGAGCAGGAACCACGGGTCCTCCATGCGCACGTTCGTTGCCGCGGCACCACCCAGGTAGCCAGTAAGAAGTATCGCGCCGAGGATGGCCGTTCGCGGAATCACATAGAGGGTCGTGCACGTGAGCAGTGCGAGTCCGAGCCAGCTAACGAGATATTTCGGAAACCCGAAATCGGCGATTACGGCGACCGCCCAGGGCAGGTCCAGCACACGGGGGATGGCGTTGAAAAGGAGAAATAGCACGACCGCTCCGCTCACGATTCGACCGGCCCAGCGCGCCCGCTTCGGCCCAGTTCGTTCGGTACCCGAGGTTCACTGGTCGCACTGGCCCCAGTTTGGCGTCGATCTTCGTTCATCGACGAACCCCTACGGATTGAACGCGGAACCGGAGGTGAGTGACCGCCGGGGATTCGACCACCCGCGTTCGTTCCAGTTCGATACTGTGGACGTCCGAGCGCTCAAACAGTGGAACTCCGTCGCCGAGCAGGGCGGGCACGAGGTGAATCTCTAGTTCGTCGAGCAGTTCTGCCTCGATGCTCTGCTGAATCGCACTCGCGCCACCTGCAACCGAAACGTCCGCGTCCCCCGCGGCTTCCTTCGCCCGCTCGACGACACGTTCGATTCCGTCCGTGACGAAGGTGAACGTCGTCTCACCGAGTTTGAGCGGTTTCCTCGCGTGGTGAGTGAGGACGAACACCGGGACGCCGAACGGAGGGTCGTCACCCCAGTGGCCCTCGAACGGATCGTCTCCCCACGGGCCCTTGCCGTTGTCGAACATCCGCCGGCCCATCACGACCGCGCCGACGTTCTCGATCGATTCGGCGAAGATCTTGTCATCCCGTCCGGTCTTCCCGCCCTCCATGCCGTGCATCTCGCGCCAGCTCGCGAGGTCGTAGACCCACTCGTGGAGGCGTTCCCCACCGTCGCCGAGCGGGTTCTCGAGACTGTCGTTCGGGCCGCAGACGAACCCGTCGAGCGAGGTGGAGATGTTCGCGGTGACGGTCGTCATCTCAATCAGTCCCTCCCTGTAGGTGCTCGGCGAGCCTCCCCAGCGTCTGCTCGGCGCCCTCATCGGCACCAAACTCCAGAGCGTCGTCGAGCTCCTCCACCGACGGATATCGCGACTCCATCGTGAGTTCCGTCGTGTCATCATCCTGCTCGTCGAAGGTCACGGTTACCCGGAACATCTCGGGGTCGTCGGGCGATCCGTGGGTGTACGCCAGGCGCTCGGGCCGTTCAACCTCGTCGTAGCAGATCCGATTCGAATACACTTCACCATCCGAACTGGCCATCTCGAACGCCCAGACGCCACCCGGCCGGACGTCCATCTCGTCGGTCCTGGTCGTGAAGCCCTCCGGGCCCCACCACTGGTCGACCTGATTGGGGTCCGTCCACGCCTCCCAGACGCGATCTCGCGGGGCGTCGAAGGTTCTCCGGATGGTCAGGCTGTTTTCCGTCGATTCGACCTTTGCTTCGTTGCTGGTGTCGTTCGTCATCGTTCGTCGTCCTCCGTTCGATTCTCTTGGCCGTCGGCCCGGAAGTGGAGGTGTGTGACGCCGGGACCCTCCACGACGGTCGTTCGCGTCAGGGCGATTCGCCGCAGGCTCGCACGGTCGAATCGACGTACGCCGTCGCCGCGTGGCTGCTCGACGGTGTCGTTCGCTCCGGCGACGAAGCCGTCGAGCCAGACGGACATGTCCGTGACGACGCGCGTTCGTTGGCCACCTCGGGTGCTCCCGTCGGTCGCTTTGGTCGTCATGTGCCCTCCTCCCCGTTCGGTTCGGCGCCGTCCATGGTCCGATAGTGGAGGAGTACAGTCCCGGTGTCGTACGGCTTGGTCTCTCGGAGCCGCAGATCGTGATCCTCCTCGAGACGATTGTAGAGCGGTGTTCCCCCACGAAGGAGGATGGCGTCGACGGTCAGTCGATACTCGTCGATCAGCCCGGCGTCGGTGAAACTCATGGTTCACCTCCGGACGGGGCGAGGAGGTCGTCGAGCTTTTCGAAGCTTTGGCTCCAGCCCTCTTCCATCCCTTCGAGGTGTTTGACGGTATCGGCCGTCGCCTCCATGACCTCCGCCCCGAGAGTGAGCACCGTCACCCCGTCCCGCTCCTCGAACGTGACGGTCTGGCGCACCTCGAACTGGTAGTCCCCGTCGTCGTCCTCGCCGGCGGCGGCGATGAGCACGAGTCGTTTGGGTTCCTCGACTACCTCGAAGACCCCCTCGCTCGGGTACACGGTCCCGTCGGGTCCCTCCATGTCGATTCGGAGTTCACCGCCGGGGCGGACGTCTAGCTCGCAACGTGGGACCGTGAAGTGCTTCGGACCCCACCACTGGGCTATCTGGTCGGGATCGGTCCACGCGTCCCAGACCGCTTCTCGTGTCGCGGCGAACGTGCGCGTGATGGTCACGTCGTACTCGCTCGGGTCGAACTCGGTTTCGTGTGTCATTTGTGTCGGTCGCTTTCGCGACCCTTTCGCTTCTCGACTGCCGTCGCGAGCGCTTCGATTGCCGCGACCCATCCCTCGGTGTGCTGGTCGGTGGTCGCCCGGTCCGGAAGGCCGTCGTGAGTGAACACGATCTCGGTTCCCCCTGCGACGTCGGCGAGTTCGACCGTGACTTGGCCGACGTACCAGGTGTGGACGATCTGTTCATTTTCCACCACTTCGAGGAACTCGCCCTCGACGTCGTACGCTTCGTCGTCGCGCATGGTGATCGAGAACGAACCGCCGGGTTCGGCCTCGAGTGCGTGAATCTCGACATCCATCACGCCCCCGCCGTACCACTTGGCCATCTCCTCGGGGTCGGTAAACGCGTCGAAGACGCGCTCGCGCGGGCATCAACTGTGCGCCGAATGGTCAGTTTCGTATCGGTCGTTTCGATCTCGTCTCTTCGGTTTCGGGTTTCGTCATCTCGTGTCCTCACTTTCGTTGTCTTCCACGAGTGCCGCCAGTCGCTCCCACGTCTCGCTGGCACCCTCTAGCATATGCGGCTCCACGTTCGCGTCACGAGCCTCGACAGTCTGGAAGACGGTCTGGACCGTCATTCGCGTCCTATCGTCTACTTCCTCGAACCTGGCCGTCTCTAGTGAGACCTGTCCCAGCGCGCCCTCGAACGCCCACGTCTGCACGGCCCGCGCGGAGCCACGACATCGTGGTAGGCGCCGTGGAAGCCGAACTCGTTCCCGTTGTCATCGCGGCTGACGAAGCGCCACTGGCCGCCCGGCCGTACGTCCATCTCGTCGACGATGGTCTCGTAGCGACTCGGTCCCCACCAGTCGGGGATCCGGTCGGGACCGACGTACGCCTCGAACACCTGCTCGCGTGGCGCGTCGACGCCCCGAACGGTATCGATCACCCTCGTGTCCGGGTCGACCGTCAGCTTCGTCTCGCCCGATTCGATTTCGGTCATGACTGTGCGAGCACCTCGGGAAGGTTGTCGAGAATGCTCGACCAGCCCTCGACGGCGCCGTCGGGCACCGAATCCGGGAACTCCTGGGTGACCACGACCTCCGTACCGTCCGCAACGTCCCGAAACTCGTAGGTGAGGCGGAGTTCACCACCTTCGGTTTCCTCGCCTGAGACGAGGCGCTCGTGCTCGACCACCTCGACGTAGTACCCCTCGTTCTCGACGCGATTTGTCCCGTCCGTCCAGTGAATCACCATCTCGCCACCCGGCTGCAGTTCGTTGGCGCGAACCTCGGCGGTCATGCCCTCGGGACGAACCACTGCTCCAGCTCGTCAGGGTCAGTAAACGCCCGCCAAACGCGCTCACGAGACGCGTCAAAGGTGCGTCGGATGGTTAGCTCGACGTCGGTCGTCTCGACTTCGGTCATGCTCCCTCCACCAGGCCCGCGAGGTTTTCGAGGGAGTCGATCCACCCTTCATTGGCGTCCTCCGGGGGAACGGCCTCGGGGATTCCTGCCTGGCGAACGGTGATCTCGGTCCCTCCGAGAACTGCCTCGAAGACGACCGTCACAGTCATCTCGCCGGCCATGCTCGGCTCGTCGGTGTCGAACGATTCGGTGTAGACGATTCGCTCACCGGGTTCGAGTTCCCGGTAGGTTCCGCCGAAAGTCGAGCCGTACCCGGCGAACTCCTCTGTCTCCGCGGTGAACGAGGCGCGGAACGTCCCGCCTTCCTCGGGCTCTAAGTGGTGTACCTCGGCACTGAAGCCGGTCGGGGGGAGCCACTGGGCGAGTTTCTCCGGGTCGAGGAATGCCTCGTACACCCGCTCGGGAGGTGCGTCGATCACCCGACTCACCGTCATGCTCCGCTTGTCGGTCGTCGGTTCTCCGTTGTTGTCGCTCGTAGTCATTCTTCGTCGTCCTCCAGATGGTCTGCTAGAGCGTCGAATCGATCCTCCCAGAAGACGCGGTAGCGGGTCAACCAGCCGAACGCCGCCGAAAGCGGCGCGGCGTCGAGGTGGGCTCGTCGGACCCGCCCGTCCTTCTCCATCTCGACGAGGCCGGCATCTTCCAGGACGTGCAGGTGCTTGGACACGGCTGCCAACGAGACGTCGTGTGGCTCCGCGAGCTCTCCGACACTCTCGGGGCCGTCGGCCACCTGTTCGAGAATTTCTCGACGGATCGGGTGGGCCAAAGCTTGGAATACTGCATCCAGATCGAGATCGTCCGGCACTTGTTCAACCATCCGGTTGAATACTTAGCAGAGGATATATTTAACAGTTCGGTTGAATGGGGTCGAGGAAGACTCTCGGCACGTCATGTGATGGAGGGGTTCCACTTGCCGACGCGATCGGGAGCGGTGTCGCCGGTGGGGTGGCTGACGGAGAGACCCTCCGAACGTCAGCGCCGCATAGCCAACCGATCCGCGACAGACGCTGGGATGAACTACAGTCGGTATCGTTCCCAAGGATCGCTGACTCTCACGACCACTCCCCTGATCGAAATTTCATGAAGTCCTGAATTCGAACAACCAGCTACAGGCAGGCCTGGGGAAGCCGCCTCTCATCGAAAGTCCCCACGAGAGAAAATGCGGCCCTTTATGCCGTTGGTTTGGTTGGTTCTCGGACCGCCTCGCCAAACCCCGGAGTGTCCCGCTGTCATCGTAGCTGGCAGAGATCGTCACATCCGCCCAGAATCGACTGCCGTCCTTTCGCAGTTGCCACCCTTGATACGTGACAGACCCATCTTTCCTTGCGGTTTCTAGAAGCTGCTCGGGAGTGTCCGTCTGTTGATTATCGTTTGGGAAAAATTTCGATAGATGTTCGCCCAGAATCTCCTCTGTTTCGTATCCCTTGAGTTGTTCCGCCCCTTCGCTCCAGCGAGTAATGTACCCCTCGTGGTCGAGTGTAACGAACACGTAGTCCTTTATGGTGTCGACGAAGAGATCGAAGGTCGTGCGTTGCTCGACTGAAGCAGACCGTTCTTCGGTGACGTCTTTCGCCGTGCATACGATGACGTCTGCGTCGGTGTGAGCGAGTCGGTGATCGGTTATCAGCCGGTCGCCCTGTTTCGTTAAGCGGACCGTTTCACCCGACCAGTAGCCAGTCTCCCGAACGGCTGGGAGGATTTGATGTTCCAACCGTTCGGCCTCTTCATTGTGATATAGGACTGTCCAATGGGTGCCGAGAAGCTCATCACGCTCATACCCGAATAGCTGCGAGAACGCCGGGTTCACATAGGAGAACGTTCCATCGGGCTCGACGAGACTAAGCCCCTCGCTGGCCGTCTCCATCACACGATGGCTAAGATGGACTTGGCGGAGGGCTTGATATCGATCGACCAAATTCGTGATCCGATTCGCTAAAATCGTATACTGCTCGGCTCCACGCCTCTTTTGAAGATAATCGGTGACGCCAGCTGTGATCGCGTCGCTTGCAATCTCTTCGCTTCCTTTCCCAGTGAACAGAACAAACGGGAGATTTGGATGCACCTCTCGGATGGCCCTGAGAAACTCCAGACCGTCCATTTCTGGCATCTGATAGTCTGAAACGATACAGTCGAACGTATCGTGTTGTAATCTTTCAAGACCATCGGACGCACTCGTCTCTGTGGCGACCTCGAATCGGTCATCTTTGTGTGTCAGGAACTTGGTGACAAGCGTGGAATATTGGGGCTCGTCATCCACGTGTAGGATATGTATCGTGCTAGCAAAGGTCATTGCCGTCTGTAATACTGGGAAACAGTAAGTAATTTTCGTCCATGGACGATCGAACAGGAGGTCTCAACAGTCACGCAATGGTACTCAACCGGACAGGGAGTATGCTGCGCTGGATTCGAGCTAGTTGGGACCAGCCACGCAGACAGTCGGATGTACAGCGAGTCCTTCGAGGACAGCACCCGGTGGTATCAACTCGTCTTCACACCTTTGATCTCGAACCGTGTGCCGCCACTGTCGCTCTCGGTCACCCGAACCGTCCACTCGTGGGCGTCGACGATCTGTTCGACGATCGCCAACCCAAATCCGGTCCCGTTCTCGGCGGTTGAGTAGCCTGCCTCGAAGATCTCCTCTCGCTCGGATACGGGACACCCGGGCCGTCGTCAGCGATGTAAAAGCCACTGTCGAGTGGACCGACGTGGACCGTCACGTCCGACCCACCGTACTTGATCGCATTCCGAAAGAGGTTCTCCAGCAGCTGGATGACGCGATTTTCGTCACAGACGATCGTGTCAAGATCGTCGGACACGCGTAACGTCGCGGTATTGGTGCCGGCAGTGTGCCACGCCGTGTCAACCACCTCGGTCAGCTGGACCGAAGACGAGTCGATGACCTGTGAACCCTGCCGGGCAAACGTGAGAAGATCGTCGATGAGTGCGTCCATTCGATCGAGTGCCGCCTCGATGCGTTCGACCGCCTCGCTTTCGTGTTCCGCGCGGACGAGTTCCAGATTCCCCGTCGCGAGCGAGAGGGGGCTTCGGAGATCGTGCGAGACGATGCTGGCGAACTCGTCCAGCCGTTTGTTCTGCCGCTGGAGTTCCTCCTCCCGGCGTTTGCGCTCGGTGATGTCTGCGATCGTGGCCATGATTCTCGTGTCGTCTTCCATGTGGAGGGGACCCAAGCTGATCTCGACGGGGAACGTCTCCCCGTCACTCCGGAGTGCGTACAAATCCAGACCGGCACCCATCGGACGTGGCTCGGGGTCCTGCATGTAGCCCTCGCGCTGGGACACGTGGCGACCACGGTACGGCTCCGGCAGGAGTTGTTCGACCGGCATACTGAGCAGTTCCGGGCGCGAGTAACCGAACAGCTTCGCAGCGGCCGAGTTCGCCTGTTGGATCGATCCGCGTTCGTCGACGATAATCACGGCGTCCGGAGTCGCGGCCAGCATCCGTTCTAGCTCCTGGTCACGGAGTTCGAGCTGCTGTTTGTAATCGATGACCGCCTGCTCCGCTCGGACTCGTGCAACAGCGTTTTCGATGCGATTCGCCAGCACGGTGAACTGATCGATTCCCCGTTCTTTCTGCAAGTAATCGGTCACGCCGAGAGAGATTGCCTCGCTGGCGACCTCTTCGGACCCTTGTCCTGTGAAGAGGATGAACGGAATTCGGGGATAGTCGCTCCGGACCCGTTTTAAAAATTCCAGACCGCTCATCGTCGGCATCCGATAGTCACTGACGATGCAGTCGAAGTTGTCCTTTGTAAGAAGTGTGAGCCCGTCGGTCGCATCAGTTTCAGCCGTGATGTGGAACCGCTCACTTTGGCGTTCCAGGAAGGTGGAAGTCATGTCAATGAACGAGGATTCATCATCCACATGAAGTATCTTGATTCGCTCCGCGCTCGGAAGCACATCTCTCTTTCCCGGTGTGACTGCACTGATAGCCTCTGTGAATAGATGCATAACATCACAGATAATGGTCAGTATATTAAACAATATTATGTGGTGGTGATACGTTTCGGATCCAGGCACTGTCTAGTGAGGTCAGTTTGAGAAGTGAGCAGGTCATAGAGTTTGGTTGGAACAATGTTCGCAGACCCGCCCGGCGAGTGTTTCGCGGCGGATTTCAAAGAACGTTGGGAGCGTGAGCGGACAGCGAACGCCCTGACGGGCGTCGGCGTCCGTCTCCACGCGACCGGTTGTTCACTCAGAGAAATAGAAGAGATTCTTCGTTTCATTGGCGTTAAACGGTCTCACCAGGCGATTTGGTAATGGATACATCAGATAGCTAATATAATTCCCGACCCGTCGTCGTTCACGAGAGCAAAGCTCTCGTGCAGCCCATCAGAAATCTTTGATTTCTGAGGACGGCGCAGCCGACGCGGGTCGCGGTCGACGAGACAACTGTCCGAACCAACGAGAGCTGTCTTGGTTGCATGCTGCAATACACCTCGACTCAAAGTTACTGCTTGGCGTCAATCTCTTCAAACGGCGGGGTACCGATCCAGCAACTGAATTTCTTCGGCAGTTCACTGAGACACATGATCTCTCAGATACCGAGTTTGTTGTCGATGGCTACGGCTATCTGACTGCCCTCTTTCGATTAGATTTGAGCGGCCATCTGGAATACGTTGACCGAAACCTCATCGAAAAGTGGTTTCACACACTCAAAATGAGGATCGACCGCTTCCATCACTCGTGGGTCGGCAGTCGGGCTGCCGTCGCTCAGTGGCTTGCACAGTTCGTGTACTACGATAACTTCCAGCGACCGCATCAAGCGCTAGATAATCGAACACCAGCTGAGGTTGTTAACTAGACTGTGCCGTGGACAACGTCGATCCAGCTCAAACATCATTAACGAACAGCCTTGGGAGTCACCGCAGCATCTGCGGTTCGTCACGCGCTTTTCGTGTGGTTTTACTTAACTAGACGGTGACGTTGATAAAATATTCCTCGAAGAGCTCAATAGATCGTACTGAACGATATAAATCCGGCAACGAAGAATAGAACCATTCCTGCGAATGCGTGCATGGTCGGGGACAGATTCATGCCCGTGATTACGACTTCAAAGAGGATGTAGTGAATACCGAGGGCCGCGATTATGGCGACCACTACACACAGGGCGACTCTCCCCCAATCTTGGTCCTCACTCGTCGTGGATTCTGTGGGCGCTTCTCCGCTAGTGGTGTCAGCTGACATGGTCAGTCCTCCACCTGACCGGCGAGTTTCCGGAGGGAGTCTTCCCACGCTTCCGCAACCCCGTATCCCTCGGCGACATCCTCGGAGATACCATCTAACCGGAGGGTGACCTCAGTCCCGTCAGGAACCGCATTCAAGGTGACCGTAACAGTACTAGAGTCTTCCTCCTCTCCCGACTCGTCCGTCCAGACTATCTTCTCACCGCGTTTTAGCTCCTGGTAGGTGCCTTTGAACGTGTGGGAGTATTGCTCCATCCCCTCGGCCTCGCCGATGTTCTCGACGCGGAAGGATCCGCCCTCCTCCGGTTTGACCTCCTGAACGTTAGCACTGAATCCTTCTGGAGGCGACCACACCGCGATGTCGTCAGGGTTGAGAAACGCCTCGTACACTCGCTCGGGCGGCGCTTCAATCACGCGGTTTACGGTTATGCTTCGTTCTTCGCCCGCCGAGTTTTCTGTGGACGATCCGTCATCTTCGCTGACGTTGTCTGTCATTGGTCTTCGTTTTCCAGATGGTTGGCCAGCGCATCTAACCGATCCTCCCAGAAGACGCGGTACTGTGTCAACCACCCGAACGCCGCGGAAAGCGGTACGGCGTCGAGGTGGCAGCGGCGAACGAGACCGTCCTTCTCGACGTCGATTAACCCAGCATCCTCCAGCACGCGCAGGTGCTTGGATACGGCAGGTAGGGAAACGTCGTGAGGCTCGGCCAAGTCGCTCACACTCTCTGGGCCATCGGCCAACTGTTCGAGGATTGACCGACGAATTGGATGAGAGAGTGCCTGGAAAACCGCGTCGAGGTCCAGGTCGTCTGGCTCTTGTTCAACCATCCGGTTGAGCGTATGACCTACTACTATTTAACCTTCTAGTTAAATAGCCGCTCAAAGCGTTCTGAAGCAAGATGAGACTATTTTCCGTCCCGTAACCCGATTCGCTTGTTGATTGAAATTGCGTGAAGCACCGACGCACTGTCACAACAGGTGAATCTGGCTTACCATTCTTCTGAGGGCCACGGAATATTGATAATTCGATACTACATTTGGAGAGTGTGAGTGTGTCCGGCCCACTTACGACTCAGCGGGTTTCCGAACTCGCGATGGCGAACCGAGCGATCAGAGCACCCTACTACAGTAAAGACCACGACAAGGGGGTACGTTTCACGGGTTTAGACAAGGGACTCCAGTGGGGTGCCGACGCTATTCCAGCCCTGCTGGGGTTGTTCCGAGTTGAGCAAGACACTCGGGACAGCCATCCCGACGACTGGGGTGGGCTTCGCTCGCCACTGGCAAGGCGGGACGATGCGACTAAACTTTGACCTGTTTTCTGAACCTGAAGCGTCAGACCCGGTCGTAGTCGTGACCACGATAGCAGGCAGAGAGGGGAACATCACCGTAGACGGAGACTTTGGGGAAATCGAACTGCCAGACCAGGTTCCGACGGAGCAGGAATGAAAAACCCGGGAAAAACAGTATCAAAAGGCGCGGTGGAACGATGAGATCGATGGATCGGCTGCAGTAAAGGCCTATATTGCAGCATTGCCGGGATGGAAGCGTGAGAGGTTGGCGTCGGACGGTTTGAGGTGGTATTTGTAGGCGTAGTACATCCGTTACTCTCGTTCCTCGATCAGTTCGTCCAACTGCTCGCGGACGAACGACGAGAGGTTGAGGTGTTGGTCCTCAATCCACTCGTCTTGGTCCTCCCGAATCGTGATTGTCTTCCGTTTCATCGTAATGCACGGTATGCAGACTACACGCATAATGATTTTGGCGAGACGTTGACCTATGGGCCGAACGTCGAACGTGTATAAGAACTGTACGGCGTTGACGAGACTTCGTCTTGTGAACGCTGTCTCCCCTCCCTGCTAGCCGCCTTCCCTTCGGCCGGCACTTGCTGAGAAAGGGGGCTTAGCGCCTCAATTCAGTAACTGAAGTCGCCAGCTACCTCGCCGGCGAGGATCGTCCGTCGACCGTCGTCGAGCCGAAGCCCCGCGCCACCGGGCTTACTCTCGACGAGATCGTCGCTGACCGCTTCGACTACCTCCACCACGAGGCGTTCTTCGTGGTGTCGACGACGTTCGAGGTGACCGCCTATCGGACGCTGTGGTTCGGCCTGCAGTACGATTCGGAGACGGTCGAACAGGGCGAGACGGTCGGGAACGGCGCGCTCGCGACGGTGCGCTGGTACGACGGCGAGCCTGAACCACTCCTAGTTGACTCTGTTGAAATCCTCAATCGCTGATAGTTTGCTGAGGCCGTGCTGAATACAGAGCGCGTATCGCGCATGACAGGAAACCGCAGAACGTTCCATCAAGCCCCCATTCGGGCGATTGAGCGACAGCGCTCAATCCAATAGCTACCGATAGGGCCCACACCGTTGATCACCAATCCGTTCATTGGAAACCGAACCGTTTCACATCACTGGAGCGTCTCATCGTGAGGGAAAATCCCGTCGATTAACTACAAACTTCAACGCCACGTAGCGTCTTCCATGTCTCATCGAGACATGACAACACCGACAGGACATCACAAGGAACTCCTACCGGACAAGCAGAGGGAGGGATGATGAGCGAACGAGAACTGGTGGATTATCTAATCCTCCGTGAGATCGATCCACCCGTGACCCACGCCGAGCGAGAACGCGCCAGTGAGCGGTCGATTGCGGCGCTAGACACGGTCCGTGACGACGGCGATGCTATCGAATGGGTACAATCCGAGATCATGACGAACGAGGATGACATGGTGACGGGGACACTCTGTCACTTCCGAGCCGAGACGGAGGAAACTCTCCACGAGCACGCCGACTGTGCCGGGCTTCCAGTCTCACAGGTCTATCGCCGGGGTGAGCACGTCGCCGGTCCGGATGGATAGAGAGCTACTAGAACACCGATTCGGGAACAGAGATCAGCACATCCGTTCGAGGAGGGGAGTGCGTTACGACGTGGACTCAAGTGCCTCCTTGAGGGATTTCGGATTGAACCGTGGCAACTGAATCGCATTGGTCCAATACAATTCGAAGAGGGTCTTCGCCCAGGCACGTCCCTCTGGTGCGTCCGTATCGATGAACGCTCGCGGAGCGCCGGTATCAGGGTCGCGGAGACCGATTCCGATGTGGGTGTCAAATATGACGAGTCCGAAGGGGAGAGTATCGTGTATCCGCATCGTGAGAAACTCGCTCGCACACAGCTCAACGCACTTCTTTGGATAGTTTTCCATAACGTCCTCCGCTACGTCCGGTCGTTCGACGACTTTCGTCTCCAACCCATCGAGAATCCGGCCGTGGATTTCGTCCATGTAGGTCGGGGCGATGGCGTATGAATCGAACATTCGCAACGACTCCGTCTCCTGAACGAGGGAGACGAACCGCGCCAGCGGACCAAACGGATCACCTCGGTCAGCTGTCGTGACCGTCGCGTCTGAGAAGGCGTCGATGGGACACGGCGGTTGGATGTCGGAAGCCGCCTCGAACAAGGGGGCAAGCCGAACGGTCGTTCGCATGTCCTCTTCGAACCCAGCGACAACCTCAGCGACAGCCTCACCGAACTCGGTGAGACTGTATTCCCCGTCCCTTCGCTCGACGATACCCCGATCGGCGAGAGAACTGGTGTTTCGATGGGCGGTCGACTTCGATATTCCAAGACTCTGTTCTAACTCGCGCCGATCTTTCGCCCCCTCGCGCAAGGCCGCGATCATCGGTGAGCGGTTCACGACCTCGATGAGAAGGTCGGAATCTACTGGGACGTCCTCGAACATGGTTGTGACTGTCGGTAGCGACGTACAAGAAGTTGTACTCGCCGTTTCCACCCGCTGGGAATGAATCTTTTCGAGATATTCCCTCTCTATTCAGCACGCGACATCTGTCAGGTCCTGAGGGTTTCAACAGAGCCTCCTAGTTCGATCTGTTTCGTGGCAGTTGCTGTTTTTCAGGGACAGTGAGCCTCACCGTAGGCTCGTGGTTCGATGACCCACGAAGCAGCTAATAATCCATTCGACGAGTGTGAGTTAGGTCCCGACGCAGTCCTGGGAACATGCACCTTCCAAGATGTCCTGTTCACCAACGACACGGAGACACTGGTAAACGTGCTAACCAGCGAGACCCCCGCACATTCGCAGACGCCCATCGAGGAAGCGACGGAGTTCGCTGCGAGCATCGATACGGACACACTGCAAATTGCGCTCCCGGCCTCTGTCAAGACGCAGATCGAAACCCAGAGCAAGCCCTCCACCTCGGCTGCGTTCATTTATTCAAAGCAACCGGCTCGCCCGAGTCGGGCCGACTATGTTGTATTTGTGACCGACACAGAGGCGGGTCAACAGCTACTCATCCGGATTCAAACCGTGTAAAAAATTTCATTCACAGAAATAATCAAAAGATAACTACCTAACATAGCCAATCAGGTGCGAACTCCCACACGTTCGACCGGAACTTTCTCGTCGGATCCGTGGACAGTGTGATGTTGCGTGGTTCTCCGGAGGATTTGCTCTCAGGGGATGGCCATTATGATCGTGTCGTCTGAATCGGCGAACACGTCTGACCCTCTACTACCTCATCATAGTTGTCAGCGTGCTCTCCGGATTCGTATTCGTGTATAACTATGGGATGGCCACATGGGAAGGACGACCGCAGCCGTTGTACCGATCGGTCGAAGTCGTCGTCCGGACCGTCACGACCGTAGGGTACGGTGGGGACGCCCCGTGGACAAGCCCGCAAATGAACTACCTCGTCTCTCTCATGGCCCTCTCGGGACTCGTGCTCATCTTTGCAGCCCTGCCTGTCCTCGTCGTCCCGCTCTTCGAAGATGCGTTCAGATCGACTGCACCCTCGTCAGTCCCTGGCGTCGAAGACCACGTGGTCCTCTGCAGTATGGGCCTCGTGAAGAGGTCCTCATCGACGAGCTCACTGAGCGCGACGTCGAGTACGTCATCGTCAACGGTGACCGAGCGACGGCAACTGATCTGTACACGGACGGATATACGGCGATGTTTGGAGATCCTGAATCCGACGAGGCACTCAAACGTGTCCGACTGGAGGACGCTACTGCACTGATCGCGAACGTCGACGACGAAACGAACCCGAGCGTCCTCCTCTCCGCCCGGCAGATCAATTCAGATGTACACATGGTCAGCCTCGCAGAGGATCCGAATATTGCGGACTATCATCGGTACGCAGGGGCAGATCATGTTCTTTCGCCCAAACAATTGCTAGGCGATCACCTCGCAGCCAAAGCGATTGGGACGTTCGACTATGAGGCGATCGAAGCTGTCGAGACTGACGAAGACTTCGAGATCGCAGAGTTCCCCGTCCAGAGCGGGAGTGAACTGATCGGTCAGACCCTCGAAGGGAGTGACATCTTCGAGCGGACGGCGGTAGCCGTCGTAGGGATGTGGTCCCGCGGAGAGTCCCAGAGCCCTCCGCCGCCCGATGTCCGATTCGACGCCCGAAAGGTCCTCGTTGTGACCGGCCGAGAGGCCGAACTCGATCGGTTGAAGGAGATGACGCTCTCAGAAGGACGCCGACGGCGAGGGGACATCGTTGTCGCAGGGATGGGCGTCGTCGGGCAGGCCGTCGCGGCCGCACTCTCCAAAGGCGGGTTCGAGTACACGACCGTCGACCTCGTGGAGAGCTCTTCCGTCGACGTGGTTGGAAACGTCACCGATCGGGAGGTGTTCCTCGAGGCAGACATCACGGACGCAGGCACTGTGGTCCTCGCGCTGCCCGACGATACGACGACGATCTTCGCGACGTTCGCCATTCGAGAGTTGAACCCCGGGACCGAAATCATCGTCCGTGCCAACGAGCGCGAGCACGTGTCGAAACTGTATCGAGCCGGGGCAGACTACGTACTCTCGCTCGCCGCCGTCAGCGGTCGAATGCTTGCGTCGATCGTTCTCCATGAAGAGATCCTGTCTCCAAGCACGCAACTCAAGCTCGTTCGAACGGAGGCTCCAAGTGTTGTTGGGGACTCGCTTGGTGAGGCAGATATCCGGAAGCGAACGGGATGTACCGTGATCGCCGTCGAACGGAACAGTACTACCGTCACCAACCCCGGAGCCTCCTTTGTGATCGAACGTGAGGACGAACTCATCGTCGCCGGAACCGACGAGAACATCAGCCGGTTCCTGGCGGGGGTCGTCTGATCCAGCTCTACTCACCGCCGATTTTATACTGGTCAGCAACGCGAATACCCCGCCCATCGTGGTCGGGGATGAAGCCGACAATTCGTGATACAAACCATTACGTCGAAACAATCCCAATCAAGGGACAGCGATGGAATACAGTCACCGCTACCACGCCTACCCCACCGACGAGGTAGCGGAGCGACTGGAACGCCACCTCGACGTTCATCGCCAACTCTACAACCACGTCCGCTGGGACTACGAGAACAGTCCCGAGGACGACAAGCCGAGTGAGTACGACCAGAACAACAAACTCCTCGAGTGGAAACGCAAGTGGCCGGTGTTCGGTGAACTGCACTCGAAAGCCGCACAAGCTACCGTCGCTCGTTTCCACCGCAACCTCTCGAACCTTCGTAAGAAGAAAGAGAACGGGTACAACGTTGGTCGTCTCAAACGGCAAGCACCCACCGATTACCGGAGCGTGACGTACAGCCAGTCTGGTTTCGACCTCAATGAAAAGAGGGGCCACGACAAGTACGCCTACGTCCGCTTCAGCAAGATTGGGTGGGTGAAACTCAGGTACTCCCGCCCACTCCCCGAACACGCAACCATCAAAGAAGTCACGGTCAAGAAAGAGACGACCGGCGAGTGGTTCGTCTCCTTCGGTCTGGAAACCGACGACGCCGACTTGTCCGAGAAACCCGACGTGGACTCGCTTGACACGAGTAACAGCGTCGGGATTGACCTCGGCATCCAGAACTACATCCACACCAGCGATGGCAAGACTGTGGACTGGCTCGACCTTGAAGACGAGTACGAGCGTCTTCGCCGCGAGCAACGCAAACTCTCGCGGAAGGAGAAGGGGTCGAACAACTACGAGAAACAACGCCAGAAGGTCGCCAAGGTCAAACGCCACATTCGTCGGAAGGTGCTGGACTACCAGCACAAGATTACGACGTGGCTCGTCCGCGAGTACGACGCCGTATTCGTGGAAGACCTGAACGTCGTTGGAATGCTTCAGAATGATGGCAACGCTCGCAACAAGCAGGATGCGGCGTGGCGACAGTTCATCACGCTCCTTGAATACAAAGGCAACCTGTACGGCTGTCACGTCAAACAGGTCGAAGCACCAGGGACGACGAAGGAGTGCGCGTCGTGTGGTTTTGAGACAGCAAAGCCCATCTGGGTTAGAGAACATTCGTGTCCGGCATGTGGGTTTAAGACGGATAGAGATGCGAACGCGGCGATGAACGTTTTGCAGAGGGGCTTTTCTGAACTAGGGCTGGGATGGCCCGAATCAGCGCCTGTGGAGACTGTGACCGCTACGGACACGACTCAGTTTGAGTCTGTGTCTGCAAGTCACGTCATCGAAACAGGAAGCCTGCCCTCGTGAGAGCAGGATTCCCCGCGCCACCGTGCGCGGGGCAACATTCAACTGACTGTTGAAAAAACAGTCACTATGGCCGAACAGCCCGTCGACGTCGAGCCGGGGGGACAGAACGTCGCCGGTGAGGCACCTGCAGCGGAGCCGGAAGCGGTCACCGACGATACGACGGTCCACGACGACGATGTCGAACTCGAGCGGACCATCGGGCTGGTCGGCGGGCTAGCGATCGGCATCGGGACCATGATCGGGGCGGGCATCTTCGTGTTCCCGGGATTGGCGGCGAACAACGCGGGCCTCGCTGCCACCGTCTCGTTTGCTATCGGTGGACTGATCGCGTTGCTCGTGGCGCTGCCGACCTCCGAACTCGCCACGGCGATGCCTCGGAGTGGCGGTGGCTATTACTTCATTTCGCGGGGGATGGGGACCGCCTACGGTGCAATCGTGGGGCTCGGCCTGTGGTTGGGGTTGATGTTCGCCTCCGCGTTCTATCTCGTCGGCCTCGGTCACTACGCGAGTGCCGTGTTCGCTGAACTCGGCGTCGGACTCCCGTTCAGTCCTGTTATTGGAATCGGATTACTGTTCGGTGCCGCGTTGACTGTCTTGAGCATCGGGGGGACGGAGAATACGGCCAAGCTCCAGAACATCGTCGTCGGGGTTCTCCTCGTGGTCCTCACGGCGTTTCTCTCGTATGGCGTCCTCGACGCCTTCGGGGTTTTCGGTCGGACCAGCGTCCCTGAACAGTTCTTCTCCAGAGGCTACTTTCCGGTACTGACGACGGCCGCACTCGTGTTCACGTCATATCTGGGATTCGCTCAGGTTGCGACCGTTGCAGGTGAGATCAAGCGACCGGGACGGAATTTGCCGCTGGCGATGGTCGGGTCCGTGCTCGTCGTCACTGTGTTCTACGTCGTGACGATCTTCGTCGCGACCAGCGCGTTCGGGGCAGACCGGCTTGGCCAGTTCGGGGAGACCGCGATGGTCGAAGTCGCCCGCAACTTGCTCGGACTCCCCGGCGCCGTCGCCATTCTAGGTGCCGGACTGTTGGCGACGTTCTCGAGTGCGAACGCATCGATACTGAGCGCCTCGCGAGCGGTGTATGCGTTGAGCCGAGATGCCTTGCTCCCTCGCAAGGCGAGTGAGGTCAACCTTAGGTACGGGACACCGCACGTCGCGCTGTTGGCTGCAGGCGGCCCGATCCTCGCGCTCGTGGCGACCGGACAGGTCGAACTGCTCGCGGAGGTCGCGTCGTTCCTCCACCTGATTATGTACGGGCTGATGTGCGTCGCGTTGATCGTGTTACGACGCCGGAACCCGGAGTGGTACTCGCCCAGCTACCGCGTCCCGGGATATCCGGTGCTGCCTGGCGTCGGTGCGCTCGCCAGCTTCGGCCTCATCGCCTTCATGCAACCGGCGTCAATCGGTATTGGTATCGTGATCATGATCGTGTCGTTCCTCTGGTATCGTTATTATGCTGCGGACGTCACACTCAAGGGGGACATCTGAAATGACGGATCGCCCATCGATACTCGTTCCGCTTCGCGTGCTCGAAGGAGAGTCGGTCCCCGAGGGCGTTCCTGAGCTCTTGGCAAACGCCCACGTCGTCCTCCTGGGGTATCACGTCATCCCGGAGCAGACGGCACCAGGACAGGCACAGATGCAGTTCGAGGAGCGCGCCACGACCCGTCTCGACGACTACGAGACGATCTTCGAGGAGGCGGGCGCGACTGTCGAACGGCGGCTCGTCTTCACGCACGACGGACAGAAGACGATCGACCGCACGATTCACGAACACGACTGCCTGGCTGTGCTCGTCCCGGACGCCACCGGGGCGGTCGACGATGTACTCGTTGCCGTCCGCGGGACCGTGGGGATCGACCGTCTCGCCCGCGTCGTCGCCGGCGTGTTCGGGGCGGTGGACACCTCGGTAACGCTGTATCACGTTGCCGAAGCAGACGAAACGGACGAGGACATTGGGACACTGCTCGAGGGGATGGTGGATCGGCTGGGCAATCTCGGTGTCGACGAGTCAAGGATCGAAACACGCGTCGAGCGAGATCAGAGGCCCCTCGATGCGATCGTCGACGCAGCAGAGGCGTTCGATGCCGTCGTGATGGGTGAAACGGACCCGTCACTCGTGACGTTCGTGTTCGGGATGCCGGCCGACCAGGTTGCAGACCGGTTCCTCGGGCCCGTGCTCGTCGTCCAACGGGAACTCGCACTAAACGAGGAAGACGAGTAGGATGACCAGTTCTGAGAAAGTTGCCTTCAGCACCATTGGCTTCGATGAGACAGTTAGTTGACTGGTCAGAGAGACTGTTCCGTTCAATACTTACAGAAGATTGAGAACGAAATCGAGAGACTGCGGAAGGGTAAACCGGAGAGCCGCTCCCCAGAACCCAGCCCAATATAGCTCATCAAGAGTTTCTAGAACGCCTGCGGCCCGGGCGGTTTTGGAAAGAGGCGGTTTCATATCACACCTCTCGCTATTGCTGGTACATCTCAGGATCTGACTAGTGTGATTTGAACCGCTCGAATGACAATAATTCCTCAGTAGATAGGAGATACCCGGCTCATAGAGTCGTCGAGACATCACCCATACCGGAATTAGTGGTTCGCGGGTGTACTCAACATTGGTTCCTACGCGAATCGCTTCTGAGACTATCGACCGTCTTGTATTGCTGGGTAATATTGGGACACGTCTTTCAATAAAACGAGACATGCTGTGAACGTTGCGAGCCTTGGAGAGTGAGGTAACACAAATAAGGAATGTCCGTATATGTCTGAAGCATCGACACAGCGGCCTGCGCTGTCGGAATGGATGACCGAGCTCGGTCGAAGCGGCGACGTCCAAGAGATCGAAGTGACGGCGGATACCCTGATCGGGAAATCGATTCGAGAACTCGATGAGTACCTCCCCGATGGGGTATTGATCGCACTCGTCAGCCGTGACGGAGAGTCACAGATCCCCGACCCAGACCTGACGCTTCAGCATGGAGATCACCTCACGTTCGTCGGGAGACGAGACGCCGTCCACGACGCAATTGAACAGTGCCATCCTCAGTGAGAGTTTTTTGACATCAAGATCTGGCGGAGTGGTCTTCCCTTACCGAATCCCTCGATAGAGGACGCACGTGACGAACGCCACGAACTCCGGTAATCACGGCTCGTACCCAGCAGTGCGGTCTTGAGTACAATTCAGTCGCTTCGTCTAACCTCAAGAGCAAGGAGTTGATCGGGAGCCTCCGGAACCAACCACGCGGGGACGATTCGTGTGAGCACGACCATCCCCGTCAGTTCGACGAGCGTCTGGGTGACTACGACCGCCGGGGCAAGCTCGTAGCCCGACGGCAGTGCGAGCGCCAGCGGAAGGACGACCAGCGAGTTCCGCGTGACGGAGGTGAACACGAGCGCCCGACTCTCACCAGTCTCCATCCCGAGCACTCCCGCCACCAGACGACCGAGCAGCGGCATAATGACCAGAAACGCCACGTAGACCGGAACGATCGGGGCAATCTGTGTGATCGAATCCTGGACGCGCGGTAGTTGGGATGCGATGACGACGAACAGCGTCGTCCCCATCATCGGGACCGGCAACCATCCCATCGTGTCCTGCCAGCGAGCGCCGCGCTCGGAGCGTTCCGCCCAGTATTCAGTCGCCCATGCGAGCGTCAACGGGAGCGCGATGATGATGACGAATGCCTCGATGAACGGCCCGGCTTCGATGAACTCAGCGACCTGCTGACCCATGAACAGCCAGAGGTACAGCGGAAGCAGTAGGAGTTGAATCAACATCAGCGCCGGCGTCGCAGCCGTAATCTGCTCTGCATCACCGCCCGCGAGTTCCGTGAACGTGATGACGTAGTCGATACACGGCGTCAACAACACTATGAACACCCCCACGAGGATGACTGGCTCCTGCGGGAGGAACCGCGTGAGCCCGAACACGACGACCGGGACGACGAGGAAGTTCAGCCCGAGTGCCGCCGCCATGAACCGGCCGTTCCGGAAGGCCCGCCGAATCCGGACGAACGGAATCTCGAGGAACGTGACGTATAACAGCACCGCGAGGACGGGGTTGATGAGCGGTTCCAGCACCGAGCTCGCGCTCGGGAGCCCCAGCCCGACCCCAATCGCGAGGAGGACGGCGACCGCGTAGATCGCGACCTGATTGTGCTGAATCCACTGTTTCGAGAGTGTAGTCATAGATGAGTGGAACGGGAACCAGTAGCGACGGTGAGCAATCCAAGTCGCCTCTTTTTTGTAGAGATGGTGGTAGCAGGCGTAAGTTCCCATCGGTGACCGACCAGAGCGGCTAGACCCGTCAGTTACAGTGTGGGGTGTTTTTGTACGCCCCTGAGAGGTGCGGCGCATTCCGAAGTGGCCGGAATCGCCGTGAATTCGTTTCGACGAACAATGTCTACGACCAGCGACTCGTCGGTCTCCTTCGACGAGACCGACACGCGATCCGACGAGATGAACAGCACCCTCGAACAGTGGGTCGACGACCTCGTCGCCGGCGCCGACGACGCGCAGGCCAGCGAGGAGTTCTAGGAGTGGCTCGATGTCCAGAGTCGTTTCCACGACTATTCGCACCGAAACACGCTCTGATCAAGCGCCAGTGTCCCGAGGCGTCCCGCGTGGCAGGTTATCCGACATGGCAAGAAGACTTTGACCGGCACGTCCAGGAGGGAGAAAGCGCGATCTGGATCTGGGCACCGATCATCACGAAACAGTGCTCGGAGTGCGAGAACTCACCGAGCTACCACGAGAACAGTGACTGTGACCACGACCACGGCTTCCCTCCCCGTAGCATAGCGATTGAGCTACTCCACAGGACGGTTCGAAATCAACGATCCTTCAGGTTTGAGTGTTGAAAGCGGTGGTTCGCCGACGAACTATCGGGTTGTCCCACCATCGACGGTGCCGAGATCGGGCTCGTCAAACTCGAGGGCTTGCGCGACAGCATCCGGAATCTCCGGCCGAGGCGCCGATTCGTGGCGCTCGATTTTCTCGGTCTTCCGCGTGTTCTCGTAGAGGGCGCGTGCGACCGGGAGGCCACGGAGATACTTGTAGTCGTGGAGGATCTCGACGCCCCGCTCCGTGAACCCGTAGAACTGGGAAGGGAGATCACGTTTTCCCTCACTTGGTTCGTACGTGTAGCGTGCGAGGAGCCCGGCGTCGATCAACGTCTCCAGCTGATCTTTGATAGCTGCTTGGCTCTTCCCAGTCATGTACTCGAGTTCGGCGAGCGACATCAGATGTGCGGGGTGGCCCAACAGCTCTTGGATGATGAGATGGCGCGTATCCTGGGACAGCAGCTTGAACAGCCGCTGTTGTTCCGCGAACGGCCCTGCATCGGCCGCGCCAGTGTCGGTTTCGCTCATATGTGATGGTACGGGGTAGGGCGCTATAACAGTTAGGGTCATCCAAGTTGGTTAAATCAGAAAAAACCAAAGTGATTCAGAAAGGATAAGGAGGTGTGGTTTGAATCGGCAGTTAATGACCGACCCAAGCCCTCCGCCGGACGCTGGGGACATTATGACCGTTGTTCACGAGGCCGTCGGGGGCATCGAACTTGAGCCTGCAGAGAAACGAGAGATTTGGCGGTTCACACAGCGCGAATTGCCGTACCTCTGGAGTCAGCGGACATCGTATTTTATCCTGGGGAGCTATCGCGACCCCTATCTCCGCCGGCTCCGCGCCGTCCAGAACGAACTCACGAAGCAGCTCGGTGCCTATCCGTTCATCATGGGTGATCTCCTCGAACTCCCCACTGACCGGCTCAATACGTTCGATATTATGTTTTCGTTGCTCGCGACCTACAGCGACTACATCGTCGGGGTATTCGAGAAGGAGAGTGGTGGGGAGGCTCCTGAATTGGGCGAGATCGATGACCCGCCATATTTCGACAAGTCGTACGTGTTCCCGCGCGATTACGCGTGGGTGACTGACGAGAACCTTGACTCGAAACAGCACGTCATTCAGGCCGCTCTCGAGATTGCGTTCGCAGACGATTTGTCGGAGGATGAAGTCCAATCAAAGGTTGATTCGCTTGTTGATCGCGCACGAGAGAGCGGGTTTGGCATCGACGAACAGGAGGTTTGGGATGTGATCGACGAGCGGCTAAATAAGGGAGCAGAGCCAGCGACGTACAGCTGGGTCCATCTCAACAAGTTCCGCAAATTCGAACTCCACAATCGGTGCTTCCCGTGGACGACAGAGGAGGAACTCCGCACTGTGGTTGGCGACCTCCCGTCCCCAACACCACGTCCGGAGTGGGAATCAAGTGGGGAACGGTGAACGAGCCTGCCCCCCTCGCCCGGCTACACACCCATCAGAATGAGTCGATTTGGTAGTTTACTCTCAAGTAAACTACTTTACTACGCCCGGTTGAACACATCGTTATGAACGCTGGTTCGAGTGTCGGCGACGACACGACATCCCGCGAACTCGTCCACTTCGTTACCCAACAGACGCGGTTCGCGCTGATCAACAACATCCTCCAGCATCCCGAGCAGCTCCCCTCAATGTACGATCTCGAGGAGCTCAACCCCAGCGTGAGCGACGCTACTGTCTACAAACACATCCAGAAGCTGATCGACGCAGGTATCGTCAAAGAGGTCGCCCTCGATGACGATCAGCGACGGCAGGGCTACCCCTGGAAGTTCTACGGTCTCACAGAGGAGGGCCGAACCTTCCTCGACGAGCACAATCTGCTCGCCGCGGAGGAGACGCTCCAACAAATCTACGACACTATCGCTGACAAGCCCGAGAAGATGGTCAAGTACGAGAACGCCCCCCGCCCGGACGGCGCGTAACTCCTGCAGAATCGGCTCCGTGTCAGCACTTGATCACTGTTCGATTTCGTAGTCAGCCGCCAGCCTCTGGAACTCGGACCAGTCGGGGAGCCGGTCGTCGTCGACCTCGCCGTGCGTCTCGAGGTAGCGGAGCAGAGCGTCGATTTCGTCTTCGAGGCCATACTTCGCCGCCTGCTCTCGGAGGCCGTCCTCGTCGACGTCGACGTGGCTGAGCAGGAGGAGACAGTACGAGCGGTGGCGGCTGCCGTCGTCGACGAGCAGCGTGTGACAGCACAGCTCCGTCGGCGAGACTACGTCGAGTTCCTCGGAGAAGAGGTAGAAGCGGTGGCCCGTGAGCAGGAACTGGAGGTCGAACACAACAAACCGAGCGAGGCCGGTTTCGTGGAACCCCTCCACGTCGATCTCCGTCTCGGTCTGCGCGAGAAATTCGTCGTAGTTCTCCCAGAGAATCGTGCATCAGTGAATTCGGTGCCCACCGGAGTATCATCGAGTACCTTCCTGACTCTGGCGAAGAGTTCGCTGCGATGTAAGGTGGTGAAAATTCTGTATCCTGCTTCAACCGACCTGTATCCGAAAGTGACAGGAATCCTAAAATTGTGCCGAAGGAGTTCAGTCTGACGACATACGGGATTTTGCGAGTCTGGTTACACTGGAGGAAAGAATTCACGGGAAACAGTCTGATGTAATCTTAACCAACAAATCTATGCTGTTGACTCTCTTGTCTTTTCGGGAGAACTGTAACTTCCCCTCTCTCGACGAGTGTGATAATGGTCTATTCCGGGTGTTCCCAACGTCGATGTCTTGTTGTAACCTGAAAAGACCAATATGTGTTGGTTAATACATTCTCCTTCCAAATCATGTGGACGGAATAATCCGTGCTAGAAAGACTTATTCCTGCTAATTACGTAGTGTGAGTATGGAAGAACCGCGCTCTGAACTACAGGCTGATGCCGAAGAGCGAACTACATCACCAGATTTCGATGCTCTGACCTCACCAGAGGAACTGGTTCGTGGGGAGCGGACGCGAGATGACTTTTTTGACGCTGTGCTTGGGCTCAGCAATCCAGCGACCGCCAGCGAAGTTGCTGACCTCGCAGGCCACGGCGTCGACGCTGCGAGAGAGTATCTTGAGTGGTTCGAACAGATGGGTATCGTGAAACAGGTTACTGAGTCGCCGGCCACGTACGAGCGTAACCAATCATATCTCAACTGGCGGCGGGTCCAGATGCTCCAAGACGAGTATTCGACAGCGGAAATCCTTGAGCTCTTGAAAGCTGAGGCAGCACGAGTAGATGATTTGGCCGAGGAGTTCGATGTCGCGTCGCCGGAAGCGGTCTCTATTTCAAAGCACGCATCGGCTACTGACCAATCGATAGAGGATGTTTGGGTGGCTGTTTCTGCGTGGAAGACGGCTCGCCGACGGGTTGACCTTCTCGAACGGGCATTAGCAACCGAGTCGGGTGACGCCGCTGATCAGCGAACGGCGGTATGACAGGGCAGGATGCGAGTAGTGAATCTAACTCGGTCTCCAGTGCCCCAATTGATTTTGACCGCTTGGATCTAATCCGAGATAGATTTGCTACTGACGAGCGGTTTACTCAGATAGTCGACCAACCTGAATTCGCCTCTGAACGGCTGGTCTGTGTGTACGATACACGATTCTACCCATCGAGTGTTCAAAATGCTCGGGTAGAGATTGTCTGGTTCGAGAACGGCGACTTCTCGCTACACTACTACGAGAATCACGTAGAGGGAACGTTCGATCATCGATGGGACCGCCATCCATCAGACCACAACGCTCGTGACCACATCCATCCCGGCCCGGATGCACCGACACCCGGAGATGATTCATCACATCCCAGTGATTGGCGTGATGTCCTCTCGATGGCTCTTGCCGAGATTGAAGCCAGGCAGCGTGCATTCTGGGACGGTTGATCCTACACGTCTTGTACACACGGGCCAATCCACGTGTGGCGCAAGACCAGTCGATGATCCACTCAAACCACTTAGCAGAAACAGTCGCAAAGTTTCACCGAGGCTCTCCCACCGTTCAAGAGTATTTAGCGGAGCTTCAAATGCGAGCAGAAACCGTCGAACCTGAGGTTAAGTCGCTGCTTCCCGAGCCCAACCGGTGGTCTCGTCTGGTGTCCGCTGCCGAGGAGTCGGAAGCGCAACAGACACGAACGTCGACTCACAAACCGTTGTTCGGCGTTCCAGTGGGGGTGAAAGACATTATTCACGCCAACGGCTTCGAGACCAAGGCTGGTTCATCTCTCCCACCAGCGCAGTTGACCGGAGCCGAAGCGACGGTGGTAAGACAGCTCAAAGACGCTGGTGCACTCGTCTTGGGGAAGACCGTGACGACCGAGTTCGCGTACTCGGAGCCCGGTCCCACTCGGAACCCCCACAACACGGACCACACACCGGGGGGCTCAAGCAGCGGGTCAGCCGCCGCGGTAGCCACTGGGATCTGTCCGCTCGCCCTTGGAACGCAAACGATTGGCTCAATAATCAGACCCGCATCGTTCTGTGGTGTCGTCGGCTTCAAACCGAGCTATGGTCGGGTTTCCGCTGATGGCGTCATCCCACTTTCGCGATCGGTCGACCACGTTGGATTCTTCACGCAAGACGTAGAGGGGGCCAACATCGCTGCTGGTGTGCTTTGCAAAGACTGGCAGACGATTCCAGATGGTACAGAGCGCCCGACTCTCGGGGTTCCCACGGGACCGTATCTCCAGCAGGCCAGTACAGAAGGACTCGAACACTTCCGGGCGCAGTGTCGCCGACTGGAGAACGCCGGATACGAGATAACAGAAGTACCGGTGTTGACTGACATCGAGACGCTCAACGAGTATCACGAACGACTCGTTGCTGCTGACGCCGCACTGGCGCACCACGAGTGGTATCAAGAGTACAGTGAATCGTACGCCGAGCGAACCGCTGAGCTCATCGAAGAGGGATATAGCGTTCCGGCCTGTGAAATCGCGGTCGGTCGAACCAGTCGCGTGGAGACTCGCCACAATCTGACGGAGGTGATGGACGACTCCGATGTTGACATCTGGATTGCGCCTGCTGCCTGTGGTCCCGCACCCGAGGGAATCGATTCCACGGGCGACCCCGTGATGAACCTCCCGTGGACACATGCAGGCCTCCCAACACTCGGCTTGCCGACGGGTGACACGATTGGCGAGTTACCCATGGGTGTACAGTGCATAACCCGTTATAACACAGGCGAACATCTACTGAACTGGGGACACGACTTGGCTCAGGCGCTTCAATCTCCCCCCTCGAGCAGAGATGATTCTCGAATTAAATAACCAACTGTGGGAAAAACGTCCGATTCGTGCTTTTTCTAGCAGACCGTTCGTTTCGGGACACCGATTAGAGCGTGTATCCAGTTAGATCGATTGGCGACGTACAGTTTCGATGAAACACACGGCCGTACTTTTCGCTATGCGTTCCCGGAGCCAAGCCGTCTTCCTTGGTCAAGAACAGTTCTCTGAGGATGCGCTGCTCAGATGATCCACTCCGTGGCGTTGGATTTTTCGCAACCATCTTAGATATCCATCAGTAATAGCGCTTGATACTGGGTGCTAAAGTCCAAAATACCGGATGTCGTGAACGTCCGATGACTTCCCTCTTGATCGATTCGTGCTTCTAATTTGTTATGGTACTATAAACTCGCTACTTTCGAATTTTTCACCAAAGCTAATTCGGCGTATAGTACAACCGATGTACAGAATCTAGTAAATCAGTGATTCACTGATCAGCGTCTTGCTTTGCGAGTTCGCGAATCTTTTCTTTCGTTTCCTCTCGGTACTCGCCGAACGCCACCTCGAAGACGCCGCGGTAGAAGTGTTTGTTTTTCTCCAGCGTGATGTCCTCGCGTTTCAACTGTTTCTTCAGGCGAGTAAACGTGATTTCGATGTCCTCACTCTGTTCCGGTTCCACGTATATCGTGGCTGAATCCCAATCCTCGCGGATGTTCAGCGGTTCGCTGTCTGACTTTCCTGGACTACTCGCAGACGATTCAGTGGCCGTCGTGGACGTCGCGCTTTGCTGATTCGACGGCTGCTCAGATCCAGTATCGCGACCTTCCGCTTCTGATTCAGTCGACGTCTCCGTGATATCCTCGGTGCTAGCGTCATCGCTCTCCTCTTCATCGGAAGGGTCCTCGAACCGCTCGTCCATTCCCCGGGGCATGTTTACACCTCCACCTGTGTCTTGTCGAAGGCCCGTTCCATCGTCTCTGCAATCTCGAGGAAGACATCACGCTCCACCTGTTGGTCGTTCGGGTCCTCCCACTCGAAGATGTCTCGTCCGTTGTCCCACGCGCGTTGAATCGCTACTCGCATCGGGAGTTTGAAAATCGGCGCCATCGACGCGAAGGACTCGTCGAAGGCGTTGAGGAACTTCTGTGACTGGCCGTCGTCCCGGTACATATTTGCTAGGAGTCCCACGATCGCAATCTCGATCTGCTGGTTGTCTTCGATGGACTCCAGCTGGTCCCACAGGTCGTCAAGCGCATCCCGCGACGTCGCCTGGGTCTGTGCAGCCAGGAAGACGTTCTGGGCCGCGATGAACGCCGCATCCGTCAGAACAGAGAGGTCCGGTGGGCAGTCGATCAGAATAAAATCGTAGTCATGTCCGTCGTCAACCATCTCATCAAGAGCGAGTTTCAACGAGAGCCGAGCGCTTGCATCGTCCATCCAGTCTCGTGCGAGGCCCATATCCTTGTGACTGGGTATCAGGTCGAAGTTCAGATGGTCGTACTCATCGGCCTCAATCACAATCTCCGAAAGCCTGGTATCGTGCGTCCGCGGATTGTTGACGAGAACGTCGAGGAGGTTCGCGTCGTCGGTGACCAGTACGTTTGGAAGATCGTTCTTCGGGCTTGACGAATCGTTGTTGTCGCCTGGACCCAGCCCGAGTCCTTTCGTTAGGTCTGCTTGGGGATCAATATCGATCGCCAGCACACCGTGGCCGCGAGTGGCGAGCGCTGCTGCGCTGTTGATTGTCGCTGTCGTCTTCCCGGTCCCGCCTTTCTGATTGCCGAAGGCGATCGTGGGGATGCCAGTCGATGACGTGACGCCCCATCCACGAGGTGGCTCGGTCATAACTCGATCATTGAATCACTGATTCATAAACTTACGTCAGACGCTCAGTTGCGTTTCTCTCGATCCCAAACATACTGAATTCGGGCAGTTAGCGGACTGTGTCTACATTTCGATACTTATTAAATTCTGTCTTTGACTCCCTGACTCATGGATTCATTGAATCTATAAATCACTATTTCACTGATTCATTGGTTCAATTATTCATTGACCGTAGTGCGAGTTCCTGAGTCCTCATTTCAATGCTTCAATTGCTCACTGATTCAGTGACTCATGGATTCATGAACTCATAGATTCAGTGTTTTTCTCGTCTTCACGTTTCCACTGATTCCCTGACTCATGCAATCTCGGATTCTTCACTTCCAGCACTCAGTTCTTCATGGAATCTATGATTCACTGATTCAATGATTCAATCCCTACCAGGGAAAGACAACTGGAGAGACGGCGGTTGATGCTACGACCTCTCTCCGAAGGCTTCGTCCAGCTGTTCTCGCATGAACTCACGTCGGACTCGACGAGAACGCGAGTCAGAGAGGTAATTTTGCATCACCACCCGAGGATCGCTACTACCCTGCTCTGCCGCGATCTCGTCGACGCCTTCGAGCACGCCCTCGAGGACTGCGGTATAGGTATCGTACCAGAAGCGCCGACAGAGCTGTGGACTCGGCCGCTCTCCTTCGATTCGGTCTGGTAGACCGGCGTTCGATGCGAGATTCTGGAACCAGTTACGGACTGTATCACGGGTCACGTACGGCGCTTTTCCCTGTGAAGAGGGGAACAGGTATCCAGTCCACGTTTCGTCTTCCGCTAGTTCGTCGATTCGTGAATCAAGAACATCCATTCCGTACAGGAGAGACACCTCACCGGGCCCGTTTTTGCGGCTCTCGAACGTGACGAAGGGGACGTCGTCTTCGGGAACATCACGGTGGAACTGCGAGACGTGGAGTGCTGCGACCTCACTCGCTCGAAGTCCCCAGCCAGCCAACGCCATTACGAGCAACTGTTCTCTCGTCGTCCCCGCTGCCTGCATCAGCTTCCGAATATGACTAGCCGAAAGGGACGGTGTCGGAGAATCTTCGACCTCCCACTTGAATTCGTCGTAGAGGCCGCTCGCAGGGTTCATCGAGGCGGCCCGTCGACCGACCAGATGCTGATACCAAGCGTCGACGACGCGTCGCACACGCTGGAGCGTCTGGGCACTGTACTCGTGTTCGGTTCCCTCGTTCAACCAGTCGAATGCTGCATAGACCGCGTCAACGGCTTCGTAGGCTGGATTCTCTTGGTCTCGTTGAATCGGTGTGAGGAGATCGTCTGTACCGTTCGCCTCTCGGTAGGCACGGACGTAGAGATTCAGTCGCGTTCGGAGGGCGTCGACGGACGACGTCGCAAGACTGTATCGTGATTTCCGTCGGTTCAGGAACTGTTCGAGGGCGTCGATTGTCGCATCATTCGTTGTTGCCCATGAGTAGCCCTCTTCACCGTCGCCAAGCCCGAGGTCCTCGGTCCAGAACTCACCGAACGAACGGTCGTGATGGCGACGGAGAGCCGCGAGGAATGACCGTGCATCGTGATCTCGAAACCATTGATGGGTGGGTTTCTCGCTCGACGGGTCGATATCCTCTGCTTCGAGGCAGGGGGCGACCTCGTCCCAGTACAGGTCCGTGAAGTCCTCGAGCGAACACGAGGTCCATCGGACACCATCGAATGATGGCACCTGCTCAGCATCGGTTTCTCCCTCCTGTTCGGCATCTGATCGACTCATGATAGTGATCTCTGCAGGCTTCGACCGTTCGCAACTGGGCTGTAGAAATTGGCTAGAAGCCCAATCGCGCTGCAGTATGGCGATTCTAAGAGTGGCATATTCGGGTTACTCAGCATTTCAGTCGGATACCTTATCAGTTTGTGGGCTCGGCTGACCGAGAGAGTCTGCTAAACCCACGCTAGTTGAGGCGAGATTATGCACGTTGAGAATAAACCGTATATTGCGATACACATTTTCGGGCGTTCCGTTGGGTCGATAGGCCGGTTTGTTTAAATCATTCTGAGGAGGCTCGAATTCCTGAATTGGGTGTTCCGACGACACATTTTTGAAACCCACCCGAGTCCGATAGTCCGTGTCAATTACACGAGCGAAGTCTCTCGATTCTCTCTACGAGGAATGCAAGGATTTCGACCTTGTGCTCGTGCCGGACGCGCCGATGGCAAGCGCCCTGAACCGGCGTCTCGACCAACCCCACTTCGGGCCGTTCGCGATTCCCCCACGGCGCCTGGCGGCTCGACGGCGAGAGCAGGCCGAGGACCGACTCGCGTTTCTCGAAATCATCGAGACGACCGATCTCAACTGGAAGGAGACGTCCTATGTGGTCGGGAACATCCTCCAGTGCTGGGAGTACCTGGGGACGGCTGAGGCTGTTCTCGACTACGACCAGTTCGCGACGAAGGCAACGCACACCGCTGTCGACTGCATCGCCGAGATGGACACGACGTCCACGCGCCTCACCGAGTACAGCATCGATGCCGACACGTCGGTGGCTGTCGTCGGATTCAAGCAGCTCACCGAACTCGAACGCTCGATCCTTCCTCCAGACTACGAAACGGTCGACCCGTTCACCGAAGAGTCGTTCGACCATCCACCGTTCCGAATTCTCGATTCGCCGGCCGCAATCGTCGACATCGTCCTCGATACGGTTACCCCCGAAAACGCCGAAGGCGTGGCTGTTGTTCTCGATGCAGCTAGTCAGTACTCATCGCTCATCGAGTCGGCGCTGGAAGCCGCAGATATCCCATACTACGGTGGGCCGGGTTTCACCGACGATGCGCGTCACCGAGCGTTCCTGCAGCTGCTTCGAAGTGCGCACACTGGCCGAGATACGCGGGTTGGCGACGTTCGACCACTCCTCACCCAGCTCGGGATGCCCATCGATATCGAGCACGACGAGAAGCGTCTCTTCGACCTCGACCGTTCGGAAGTAGACTGGCTCCACGAGTTCCGTGATGAGATTCGTTCCAGTACGTTCGAGGAGGCCATCGACGCATACGAGGGCGTCACAGACACCACCATCGACGCCTTCAGAGACGAACTCTCGACGCTTGGCCTCCTCGACGAGGCCGTCACCGAACAGGCAGTCGACCGACTCGAATTCTATCTGCAGTCGTACGAAGTCCCCGTGGACCGCGAAAACGAAGGTGTCCTGTTGGCCGATGCGAAATCGGCCGCGCACGTCGACCGCGCCGTCGTGTTTTATTTCGGCCTCGACGAAGGGTGGACGCATTCGTCGCCTCGTCGCCCGTGGGTCGACCGAGGCCAGGAATTCGAGCGGAACATCAGGCAGTTCCAACTCCTCCTGCAGAACGGTGTCGACCAGTACTATCTTGTGCAGGACACCGCCGGTGGGACGCCTGTCACTCCCTGCCTGTATTTCGAAGAGCTGATCGACGAGGAATTCGACCGATTCAGTGACCTGAACTCGCTGCAGCATTCACGAGCATTTCGAACGACGCAGGACGGGTTCGAGAGAGAACCACTCGACGTCTCTCCAGAGGATGTCACCGCACTGAGCCAGTCGAGTCTGAACACCTACGTCAACTCTCCTCGTGATTACTTCTTCAGTCGACTCGTCGACAACCCGGACAAGGAGCACTTCAAAGAAGGGAACCTGTTCCACGACTTCGCAGAGTTCTACGTCTCACATCCGGATGCCATCAGCACAGACACCCTCGACGAGGTCGCCGCAGCCATTCTCGACGAGGTTGACCCATTCCTCCGCGGCGTCGACCGGGAGGTCCGACTCACGAAATACCGTGTCGGTCTCCAGACCATCGTCGAGTTCCTCGATGCAAACCCGCCTCAGGGCGACGGCTTGACGACACCGGACAGTGGCTGGGGGGAGAACTTTTTCGCCGAGTATTACGACCAGCCCATCGATACGTCGCACACCGAACGGTGGTTTGAGAACACCGACCTCGGATTGAAGGGGAAAATCGACCTTGTTCACAGCCCGACTCGACTCCTCGACTACAAGAGTGGCTCAAAGAAGTCGGCATACTCCATTGTCAAGCACTCCTCGCTCGACCCACCGAGCGACAAACCGAACTTCCAGGCATTGCTGTATCTTGCTCACCAGCGTACTGAGCGCCCGGATGAGGAACTTCGATTCACGTTCTTCCACTTCCTCGAAACGCTCGACGATGTGGTAACTGGGGATGGGTCGCTTGAGGACTGCCTCACGACGGTGACGTATTATCCCGTTACGTACGAGGGATACATCGCGAGGCGAGACACCTTCACCGAACTGCAGGAAGACGCCGCGAACGACTGTAACAAGACCTTCTCCAAGGTGGAGTACGAAGAGTACTCGGAGTTCTTGGACGTACACGAGTTCCCGGAGACGAGAGACAAGAGTGAACTCTTGGACTCCATGTTTGCTCGCCTATTGACGGAACAGATGAAGGAGAGCGTTGGCGACTACAAGTACGTGAAGAAGGGCTGTAAGCAGGCCCTGAGACACTTGCTCCGTATTCGTAACCAGAACTATTTCACTGGCGACGTGGACGTATTCGAGCAGTTCGTCCGAGATCGCCTTTCGGAGTTGAACGACCGCCGTGCCGGTGACGAGCGCTTCCCGGTTCTGGGACTCGGCGGCGACCCGAACTATCGGTACGTGGATAACCGAGACTGCATCCTGGAGGGTGGTTCGCGATGACCGAGCCGAACGACCAACAGCAAGACCTCATCGACAGTACACAGGGCATCCACGTCGTCGACGCCGGCGCGGGGACGGGGAAGACGTTCACTGTCACCCGACGATACGCAGAGATCGTCGACAAAGACGACGTCGAGCCGGAGGACGTCCTCCTCGTGACGTTCACCAACAACGCGGCGACGGAGATGCGAGAGCGAATCGTCACCAACTGTGACTACGGGATGCGTGAACTCGCTGACGCGCCGATCCAGACGTTCCACAGCCTCTGTCACGACATCCTCATGGAACACGGATTCGAGGCCCCGACGCTCCTCGGCATCGACGACCGAATTACGGGGTCCACACGCGTCCTCGAAGATGAGAACGTCGAGAAGGCGCAGTTCCGCGAGTTCATCCGTCGATTCAGCGACGACCACCCCGAGTACGATGACTTCTTTCGCGCCGTCAAGGAGCCAGTCGAACTCCTCGGATTGATCAATCAACTCGCGGCGAAAGGCGTCTTCCCGACGGTTGATGGCTGGTACCGGAATGGCGAGCGATACCTGGATGGTGACTTCGAGGCGTTCCGTGAGATCTTCGACGAACTGAATCAGCCCCGGAACGACGGGAACAAGCAGTCCAAGCTTCGCTCGAAACTCGGAGGCTACGGGAACGACAAATGCTACCTCCCAGACGCGCCCGAAGAAGATGAGATCCGTGGCGGATGGGGAGAGAAGCAAATTCCCGCTGCCGTTGCACGACTGGCGTTTGACGAACCGCGAGAGGGCCTCAAGAACTTCGTCCACGACGTCTATCACGAGTATCTGGAGTTCGCGCTCAGTCGAAACTACCTCAACTTCAGCTTTCTTCAACTATTTGCGTTCGTCCTGCTCTGTGACGACCACCGACTCCGCGACGACGTCGCCTTCGAGTACGTGATGATCGACGAGTTCCAGGACTCCAGCGAGATCCAGTTCAAACTCGCACTCCTTCTCGCGGATACGAACAACGTCTGTGTCGTCGGTGACTGGAAACAGAGCATCTACTCGTTCCAGTACGCCGCCGTCGAGAACATCACCGAGTTCGAATCTCGACTGGACCGATTCGTTGACGAACTCAACGAGGACCACGAGCGAGTGTCATGGGCGACACGCCCGATCATCGATATCGAACTCGTCGAGAACTACCGGTCGACGCAGGCCATTCTCGACTTCTCCGAGCACAGCCTGGTCACACCCGCTGCAAGCAAGGACGACGTCGACGAGGCGGCCGTCCGAGACCGCATCGTGTCGCTCTCCTCGAACGCTGCGCACGAGAACTCCCGCATCGAGGCGATTCAACACGAAGACGAACACGAGGCCGTTCTGACCAAGATACAGGAGATCGCCGGGAACGACGCGTATCAAGTCGAAGAGGACGATAAACTTCGTCTGCCGGAATACGGTGACATCGTCGTGCTCACCCGGACTCGTGACTTCGGCCGGGAACTTCTGTCTGTCGCCGAGGAGTACGGGTTGCCGATGGCGTACGAGGGCGGCATCGAGCTGTTTCGGTCTGACCCGGCGAAGCTTCTCTTGGCGTGGCTGCGAATTCTCGAATCCGACGCGGATCGGGGCTGGGCCGTCGTCCTCGAGGAAGCTGGCTACACGCTCGACGAAGTCAAACACGTCCTTGAGAGTAAGGAATACCCCGCCAACATGCAGACGTTCAAGTCGGAGCTTGGAACACTGGAGACGGTCGGTGGGGTTGCCCAGCGCGTGTTCTCCCAGTACGACTACGACGGGGCGTATGCCGACGTGCTACTGACGACGATACAGTCCGTCCACAGCGCGACGACGCTGACACGAGGTGACCTCATCCGGTTCATCGAGCGGGGCATCGAGGACGGAAGCACCCACGAGGTGCACGCGAGCGCCGGGATGAACTCGGTGACGGTCCAGACCATCCACGCAGCCAAGGGACTCGAACACCCCATTGTCGTGCTCGCGAACATGAACTCACACCGCTTCCCACCGTCGGGCGGGAACAGTAACGCGATCACGTTCGACGACCCAATTGGCTTACGCCAGCGGAAACTCTACGCCGACGACCACGGGTATCCCCACATTCACGACAACTGGCGGAGTGACGTCCTTCGGAAGTGCCTGCCGCGTGGATACGACGAGGAGCGACGCTTGCTCTACGTCGCGATGACACGGGCTGAGAGCCACCTCGTGTTCACGGCAGGCGAGAGCCCGAACACGTTCATCGAGAAGCTTCCAGTCGACATCGAGGAACTGGAACCTGATGTTGAGGAAGACGATATCAGCGAAACGACGCAGGCGCACTTGCAGATTGCTGTGCCGACGCCGGACGGCCCGGTCGGACACTCGCCGCACACGCTCATGCGCGACGATGTGTTCGAGGACGTCGACGACGGGAGAGGAACCGCGTTCGGAACACAGACCCACGAGTTCGCTGAGCGATACGTGTTGGAGGGAGACGTCGAGCCCTCGAACGACGACGAACGGCACATCAAGTCGTTCCTGAACTCTCTCGATGGAGAACTACGAGTCGAGGAGGGTGCGTATCTCCCGCTCACTGTCGATGGCGAGCAGGTCACCATCTCGGGAATCGTCGACCTCGTTCACATTCGTCCCGATACTGTCGAAATAATCGACTTCAAGACCGACCTCGGACGGCACGCCGAGGACGAGTATCGGAAGCAACTCAGCGTGTACTATCACGTGTTGGCCGAATGGTTCCCTAACCGGGACGTGACTGCAGGAATCCTCTACACGGCGCAGGGGTACCGTGTCGACGTAGATCCGCTCTCGATGCCAGAGTTAGTTGAGATTGTAGACGGGGCAATGAATCCTCAGGAATAGACCCGAACAAATTGACCAACTGGCTATACCGGGGCTTACAGATTGTGCGCTCGTATAATGTCGAAAATGGGAACCGGTCCGATCCAGATCGAATAGGTGAGTAAATAAGTTGAAATTTGATTAACCAACACTAATCTCAAAAGATTCTATGTTGGTTAAACAGAGGACGATATACCTCGATCTGCTAAAACGAAAATCAGAATCGGTTAGTAGTCTATGAAATATCATAACGAACTTTACTAGTCAATACATCAGAAAATACTTACCAAATCTAATTCTGTATTGTGATAACGGAGATGTCTGTATCGATTCACATCCTTGTCCGGGACAACAGACGGCACCTATCCGTGAATCCGACGAGTCAGCCTGAAACAGACCGCAGTGCAAGCACATTCAAAACCAGAACATATAATCGAAATGGCCCAACACGACACCCCGAAAACTGAAGCTGAATTGTGTACAGGAGTTGAATCGACGTCGAGTAAGAGACTGATTCGGAAGCTGGCGATCAGTACAATCCTTTTCAGTCTCCTTGCTGTCCAGCCTGCCGCCGCTCAGAATGCTGTCTGCAATGCAGACCAGTTGCCCGGAATGATCGAGGGCTTCTTCCAGCTGACGACAGGCCTCGGCATCGTCGGTCTCGCCGTGGTCTGGCAGGCGGACTCTCTCGTCGAGATGTTCACTCTCAACCCAGAGCAAAAGAAGGGACTCAAACGCCACAAGCGGTCGGCGATGAAATCCGCTGTTATCCTCGTCATCCTCGGCCCGCTGTACACGGTCACCGGGTCGATGATGGGCCTCCCGCTGGCGCAGTGTGTTGATCTCGTCCCCTGGTAACCGGGTCACGTTAGCTACTCCACGAACTGTATGGACCGAGATGTGTCCCTGCTGGTGGTTGCACTCCTCGTCACGAGTGTAATTGCTCCCGTCGCGACTGCCCGTCCACCAGCATCAGGCACTGATACTTTCGGGCATACAAGCCGCTTGAAGACGACGACGCATCCCCTCGTGAATACGTCGTCCACGGCGACTGCGAGTACGTTGATAGATCCTTCTCACAGACGGCATAGAGAAACTGATAATTCAAATGAAAGGTCACTGTCTAGTTAACAGCCTCAGCTGGTGTTCGATCATTTAGCGCTTGATGCGGTCGTTAGACGTTATAGTAGTACGAGAATTGTGCAAGACTCTGGGCGACGGCAGCTCGACTGCCGACCCACGAGTTATGGAAGCGGTCAATCCTCGTGTTGCGTATGAAATCACTCTTCCATGAGGTTTTGGTCAATGTAATCCAGATGTTCGCTCAAGTCTAATCGATAGAGGGCAGTCAGATAACCATAACTATCGACGAGAAACACGGTGTCTGAGAGGTCATGTTTCTTGGTGAGCTGCCGAGGGAATTCAGTTGCTGGACCGGTGCCTCGCCGTTCGGAGAGGTCGACGCCAAGCAGTAACTTTGTGTCGAGTTATATTGTAGAGTACAGACAAGACAGATCACCGTTGATCCGGACAGCGGTTTCGTTGACCGCGACCCGCGTTGGCTGCGCCGTCCTCAGAAATCGAAGATTTCTGATGGGCTGCACGAGAGCTTTGCTCTCGTGAACGACGGCGGGTCGGGAACGCTATCAGCCATTCGATGCACCCACTGCCAGAATGTGATCGTGTGTTTCTGCCATGATTCGAAGACCATTACGCATCTATATTTGTAATTTATTTTGCGTGGTGGGTTATGGAGGAAGATACTGACGACATTCGTGCCTTCACTCTGTAACCTTGATCAACGGACGGGAGTGTCAGCGCAGGAATGGTTGCATCACGGTTTTACTCATGTGTACTGTCCTCACACGACGGTTTGTTTCGTAAAACAACACTTCATGTGATGGAGATTCACATTTGTTGATCATCTGATTACGAGGACCTCCTCAGAATCGTGGGATGGCACCGACGTTCTCGAACGACCTTAAGATAATCAAGAACGTTTTAGAAAACAAAATCACACTATCGCAAACTGAGGCTAAGCTCAAGTTCGTTTGCAACGCCGAGCAATAATTCGGAGATCTCTTCGACCCTCTCCTCATTCTTGATGCGGTGTGACGGACCGGCGACGCTCAGTGCGCCGAGTACGGAGTTCTCCGAGTCGCGCACAGGAACACCAATCGCGTACATTCGTTTGATGTGTTCTTCCTGGTCGAAAGCGTACCCTCGTTTCCGTATTTCATCGAGCTCGGCCGACAGTCGGTCGATGTCCGTGATAGTCTGCTCGGTCTTCTGGGGAAGCCCGTGTTTGTCAATGATCTCTTGAACCCGACCCTCAGGGAGGTTGGCGAGGATAGCCTTGCCAGCGGTGGCTTGGTGGAGGTAAAGTCGCGTCCCTAATCGCGTGCGGGTTTCAATCGCATTTTCACCGACTTCACGGAACACGATGATTGCCTGACCGTGTTCCTCAACGAAGAATTGACAGAGTTCTTCCGTCTCCATCGCTATCTCACGGACTTTCGGCCTGACCAACGACAATCTCGGATCTCTCGAGAGAACGTACCCACCGAGGTCAAGGAGCCGAAAGCCGAGGTGGTACTCGCCATCTTGACGAACGACGTACTCGAGCTGTTCGAGTGTTTCGAGGTGGTTGTACGCTGTCGTCTTCGAGATTCCGACGTGTTTTGCGACAGTGCTCAGGCCCGCGCTGTCTAACTCCTGAAGGGAATCGAGGATGGAAAACATCTTCACAACCGATTTGACCGGGATGTTCGACCGTTTTTCGGAGCTCATGCGAATAGTACACAAGAGCCTAGACAATCAATGTTTTGCATGTTAAAACGGCCTGTCGGCCGATTTGGTACCAACTCATATGGGTTATGCACCCGCGTCGTACGATTTGCTCGCCTCACTTCGGGACTGAGCGCCAACTAACGGTTCGGAGATACGGTGTGAAGAGAGACGGTTCGGTCTATGCGGGTTTATTCTTCTGGTTCGTCGAGGTCCTGCGTGTGATACCAGACGTTCCAAGTCTCCTTCGTCTGGGGCCACTGCTTCGGCTTCTTTCCTCCAACTTCCGGTGCCTCTTCCATATCTGCGGTCAATTCGATGGGGTAGCCGTCGGGATCTGGAAAGTACAGGAAGATGTTGTTCCCCGGTCCGTGGCGCCCTGGTCCTCGGTAGATCGGGTGGTTCCGCTCACGGAGTCCCTCTGCTGCTCTGACAATCGCTTGATAGTTCGGAACCTCGAACGCGATATGGTATATCGGACCAGAAGCCGGCAGCATCGGCGGGCCGTCCTCGTGGAGGTCCCGTTCGAACTCGTGGAGGTCGAGTTCACGCTCACCACGTTCTTCAAGCACACTCAGCTCCTCTTCGGACATCTGTGTGAGGTTGAGTTCATGGTGCTGTGAATCCTCGGCATCGGCCGGCGTTCGCAGGAACGCGACCGCATCACCGATTCGGTCTGATACTCCCATATTCATGACGTCGCGATAGAACGCCACTGACGATTCGAGGTCTCGGACTTTGATAGCGACATGGTCTAGCCCCATGTTTTGTACTACCATGACTCACAGGATATCCCCCGACTGGTATGAAGTTTTCGGTAGAGTTTGTTCTGATCCGACCGAAGTGTGGGTACGACCCGACTGCTCAGCTCGCGAGCACAAGTGCAGTGATCCCAGCGACGACGAGTACGGTCCCGACTGTGACGCGGGGCGTGAACATCTCTAGCTCACGGGTGAATACAGCCGAGAGCACGAGTGCGAACAGCGGTGAAGCGTTCAATATGGGGGCAACGAGAACGACCGGTGCACCCTGGAGTGCCATGTACAAGAAGACGATGCCCGTACTCGATGCAAGGCCCGAGAGCACGAAGAGTCCGACCCCATTTCGTAGCTCGAGCTGCCGGTAGTTTCCGGTGAGCGTGAGATAGATGACCACGAGTGCCCACGATGTTGTCGTGTTGACCGCAGCCCCTACTGCCGGAGCGGCGACGAGGTCCAATCCGACCTTCCGGAGTACCTGTGCGCCCCCGAAAAGCATCGCGGCAAGGACTGGAAAGACGAAATCGCGTCGGTTGACGGTGTATCTCTCGCCTCCGCGGACCGTCCCGAGAAGCATCCCCCCGGCGATTGCGCCTGCTGCACCGACAAGCCCGAATGGAGAGAGCGCTTCACCGAGAAAGACGAACGCCAAGACGACGGCGACCATGGGATTCGCGTTGCTAATCGGGACACTGAGATTAACGCCGAGCCGCTGAATACCGGTATAGTTGCAGAGACGTCCGAGAACCGGCGCGAACAACCCTGCAATGACGAAGTGCCGCCAGTTCCAGACGTCGAAGGACACCTCGTATCGGACCCAGCTGAGCGTCCACAGTACGACGAGGTTGACCGATAGTGTGACGAACAACGCAGACAGGGGTGTGGATTTCTCGACGCCGACCCTAACGAGCACCGCGGACAATGCGAACGTAATCGCAGTCCCGAGGGCAAGTGCCATCGGGACAATCACTTCCGACATGAGTCGTTATGTTCCGATGTGGAAAGTCGATTCCAAGTCCTGCAGTTTCTCGATGACAGAGCCCGGAGCGAGATAGCTCGTCTTAGGATTGTTCGGTGAAGGTACGTTTCGAACTGTCGTCTCAATCGTACCAGTCCTGCCGGTAGCGTCGAGCTGGTGCACGTTACTTTTTTCGTTGGGGTCAGCGACGATGCGAACCCTCGTCCGGTCCGTTCCGAGTCCCGCGAGACTCAGGATGACAGCGACGTTGATGTTCGAGGGAAAAGCTGCCGCAGCATCGGTGGCGGTCCCCTCGAATACGACCCTCGGCTCGCTCAACGACTGGACTTGATAATCAAGCGTGTCGAGGTAGGGCGCCCCTTCGAATGAGCTCGGGTTCTTTATGGTTGTCAGCGACACCGAGTCAAGTGCACCGACACGAGAAGCGGCTTTGATCGCGTCGATTCCCGCAATAGCACCTGAGGGGGCGTAGATCGACGCTCCGGTCCGTTCGGCAGTCGTCGACAGGTGCTTCCAGAGGTCGGCATCCGCGAGTGCGCCGACGCTGAGCAGCATGAGGTCACAGCCGGATTCGAGCACGGATACGGCGTACTCCTTGACTGCAGACTGTCCCGCTGCTTCGACGATGAGGTCTGCCGAGGCTGTCAACTGGTGCATCTCCGTGACGATCCGTGGCTCCACCGAGAACTGTCGAATCCGTTCTTCGACGCGGTCCGGCTGATTGTCGTAGATAGCACCCAGAGACGAACTGATCGTCCCATCGTCGATCGCGCGGGCAATTTCCTGACCGATAGTCCCGAATCCGAGCAAGGCTACTGTTCGCGGCATACTGCTGATACTGTTACACCTATTGAAAAAGGATTCGGCTATCACGGGCTCTTCTGACTTCTGTGAACGAAAGGGTAGTCCAAAGCGCAGTTATATATCAATAAATTTATAGAATTGGAAAACGTTATCATACTGGCTCCGAAACAATCAGCTGGCAACATGGAAGAAGCAGGCCTACTAGTGCCGCTGTTCCGTCGGCAGATGGAACACTGCAACGTGACCGAGGATGAGACTGTGGCACTCGTCACAGACGTCAAGAGCAAGCGTGAGTTCGTTGGTGCGAGCTTTGCGGCCGCACACGATATCGGAGCGGACGCGTTCGAAGTGAAGGTTCCGGAGTACGGTCGGAACTCCGTCGGCGCCGAGGTGTCCGCCGGCCAGGGCGGAACGCTGCGACTGCCCGGCGGCCCCGTCGAAGCGTGTAAGGCCGCCGATCTGGTGTTCGACTTTACGCTCGAAGGGTTCATCCACGTTCCCGAGCGGACCGCGATCAGAAACGCGGGGACGCGTATCCTTCGGGTCGGTGCACGCGAACCGTTCGTGCTTCGGCGCCTGATGCCCTGGACGAGCGAGGAGGCAGCGGAGGTCAAAGCACGGGTGACAGCAGCGAGCGAGCGACTTGCTGCTGCCGACGAGATGCGCATCACGTCGTCCCACGGGACCGATCTCACGATGGAGGTCGAACCCGATACAGCGTTTGCTTCCTACGGGTTCGTCGACGAACCCGGGAAGTGGGACGTCTGGGGCCAGAACATGGTGTCGAACTACCCGACAAACGTCAACGGGACAATAGTCATCGGACCGGGCGACTACAACGTTGTTCCGTTCGCTGACTACTACGATGCGCCGGTCGAGTGCGTCGTCGAAGACAGCTACATCGTCGAAATCAACGGTGAGGGTGGCGACGCCGAACTGATGCGTGGACACATGGGGAGCTACGACGACCGTGACGTGTTCGCGACGAGCCACTTCGGCTGGGGACTCAACAAGAACGGACGGTTCTACAACATGGCGATCCATGACCGGAAACCCGACGAAACTGGTGTCAGTGCGAGTGAAGGCCGTGTCTGGTCCGGCAACATGCTCTGGAGTACGGGGCCGAACACCCACCAGGAGCGGTACACGCCGTGTCACTACGACATCGCGCAAAAGGGCTGTACGGTCACACTCGACGGCGAGACAGTCGTCGAGGACGGCGACCTCGTCGACTGATGTGCGTCCCCCGCCGGCTCGCCCGCGAGTAGTGTAGACGCTATCCTTGTTTCGGGGTTTTTTCCAAAGAAACATTTATTATGGAAGCCAAACGTTGGCTATACATGACAACTGGAGGAGATACTGTAGCACAGCTTCTAGTCGATAACAGCGTCTCGGAGGTCTACACTCTCGCAGGCAACCAGACTGTTAGTCTCGTCAACGGTCTCGACCAGCGTGACGTCTCTGTCGTCACTGCACGTCACGAATACAATGCCGCCGTCATGGCTGATACGTACGGGCGTCTCACAGGCGATCCTGGCGTCGCGATTACCGTCGCGGGCCCCGGTGGGACGAACGCGCTGACCGGTGTCGCACAGGCCTACACCGCCGCGTCCCCGATGGTCTGCATCAGCGCTGTCCTTCCGGAAGACGCTCCAACCGAAGCGCTCCACGGCGTCGACGACCAGCATTTCCTCGAAAAGGCGTTCAAGCCAGCCACAAAGTGGAGTACACAGGTCCACGATCCGGATCTGCTGCCCGAGGTCGTCGATCGCGCGTTCGATATCGCAATGAGCGGGCGACCGGGACCGGTTTTCATCGGCATCGACGAAACGATTCTCATGGAGGAAGTCGACATCACAGATCCGCCCTTTAGACTGACACGGCAGGAGGACGCCCCCCCGACCGCGGACGCGGTTGGTGACGCACTCAGCCCGTTATTCGACACGACGCACCGCGCCCTGTACGTTGGCAAGGGCGTTCTGCGAGCGTTCGCGTGGGACGAGGTGGTCACTATCGCAGAGCAACTCGACTGCCCCGTGGTTTGTCCACGGCACTATCCGGACTCCTTCCCGAACGACCACGAACTGTTCGCGGGAACGGTCGGCATGGCGGACCACCCCGCGGCGACCCGTGCACTCGCAGACGCCGACGCTGTGCTCTCAATTGGTGTCCGCCCGAGTTCGCACGAAGCAGCCATCCTCGGCGATCGGACCGGTCTCGACACGGAGATCGTGTATTTCCACGCGGGGGCCCGAGAGCATCCCCAGACGCAGGCGAACTCTGTTGTTGCCGGGGAACTCGATGGGATTCTCAAAGCCACGGGAGAACATATCGAAACTGGGGACGGATCGACCGATAGCTCGTACCGCGAGACTGTCGCCGCGGAGATGGAACGCGTCGCGGTCGACACGGACGCGTATCTCGACGAGATTCGCGACCAGACGCCGATTCACCCGCTTCTTATCATGACCGAGCTTCGTGACGCTGCCGACGACGACATCGTTATCACCGGCGACGCGGGAGCCGCCGGGGGTGCCTGGCCGAACGACGCGTTCGAGTACCGGGCGCCGAACTCGTTCCAGCACTCACGGCTGTACGACTCGATGGGGTTCCCGATTCCGGCCGGGAACACGGCGAAACTCGTTGACCCCGAGAGACAGGTCGTCAATCTCATCGGTGACGGTGGATTCCTCATGTGCAACATGGAACTTGCAACGGCGGTTGAGACGGCCACCGACGCCGTCACCATCGTGATGAACGACTCAAAATACGGGATGATCTGGAACTACCAGCGGAACAGCGGCTACGATTCCGTTGGAACGGACATCCCGCAGACGAACATCGCAGCGATTGCCGACGGCTTCGGCGCCCGGGGAATCCGCGTCGAGAACCCCTCGGAGGTCCGCCCGGCGCTCGAAGAAGCGCTCGCGGCCGACGAGCACGTCGTCCTCGACATCGTCACCGACCCCAAAGCCGAGTACGTCTCACGGAAAATCTGGTAGCGACGACAAACAACAGTATTTAGCATCACCACGCTATTCACGACTTACCAATGCCTGTAATGAAGCCGACACCAGACGACATTCAACTGCGCGCGATCAACTACAAAAGCGAGGACGGCCGTCAGTTCGACGGATTCGAGATGACGAGCGAACAGACCACGTTCGATGGGCGACAGACCGGGGCCGTGTTTCTCCACGGTCTTCGGGGGTTCGCACTCGGCGGCGGCATCTCGCCCGTCGCCTACCCGCTCGCCCGGGCGGGCATGCGGTGTCTCACGATCAACAAGCGAAACAGTGGGAAACTGTACGAGACGTCCGACTTCGCCGAGGTAGATCGCGATATTCGCGGAGCGGTCGAACGACTGACCGAACAGGGCTGTGAGGAAATCGTCATCTGGGGTCGGAGCCTCGGTGCGACCGAAGCCGCATACTACCAGGGGCTGCGCAACGACCCAGACGTGGATGCTGTCGTCCTCGCGGCACCGTTCGCCGACATCCGTGAGCGGTCAACCAGAGGCTACTTCGCGGCGATCTCCGATGATCCAGACCAGGCGTACGAGACGTTCGTCCAGCGAGCTCGGAACCTCGTCGAGGCGGGGCGTGGCAACGAAATCGTCGCCCTCCCACGGCCTGTCGGGGATGAGATCGAGTACATCCCGATGACGGCTGCGTCGTTCCTGTCGTACCGCTCTCCGGAGAGCAAGTGTGCGACCGTCGATTGGACGCCCGACATTAAGATTCCAATCCTGCTCGTGCCGCACTCCTCGGATCGGAACGTCACGCCGACCGAAGCGGAGGAGATTGCCGAGACGGCTACCGCGAGTCCGCTCGTCGAGGTCGAGCCCATCGCCGCTGACCATTTTTTCACGGGCAACGAACGACGGGTTGCAGAGCTCACGGTGTCGTTCATCAAGCGTGCACGTGATCACTGATAAAACAGCCGGCTACGTTAGTGGTGAAACAGCGGATGCTCGTCCTCCTCGTCAACGGGTCCCAGCGGGGTGCGGAGGAGATCGGAAAACAGGTCCATCTCCTGTCGGCTCAGTGCCGCGAGTTCGGCGACGGAGAGCTGACACGAGTAGCCTAGCTTGGGCGAGTCGATCACGAGTCGTGGACCGGCGTCTGTGTCCAGCACGGCCAGTTGAACGACGGTGTACTCGTTGCCGATCTGGAGTGACTCGTCGGTTCGCTCCACGTTCTCGCCGGCGGTGTGTTCCTCCCCAGTCAACTCCGCAAAGAACTCGTCGTCCTGCCACGTAAGACTCTCGAGGGCGAGGGCGTCGAGTCGCGTCGTGTCGCCGTTCGAATCGACGCGGAGGCGCTCGCCGGCCGGTGTGGGTTCCCGCGTGAGCGATACCGCCTGGTCGTCCGCTCGGAGCGTGATCGTCGGGTCGTTTGTGGTATCGGTTGTCATAGGATGATGGAGAGCGTGTTCGTCGGGATGATGGTGTGGTCGAGCAGGACGAGCCGTTTGGCGATCTTGAACCCGTCATCGGTACGGCGGAGCGTGTCGTGCCGCTCCATCGAGAGGATTTCCGGTTCGGTCTCGTCGCCCCGCTGCCGGAAGACGAGGAGGTTGTTCTTGAGTCGGACCTCCTCGCCATCGTCGTCGACAATACGGACGTTGCTTACGTGACGGCGGGTGCGCGACGGCGGGTCCTCGGACCACGCGAAGTCGCTCTGCATGCGCTCGGTCCGCACTTCCAGGGTTCCCCAGTCCTCCTTCATGTGGAACGAGGAGTCACTGAATTCCGTGCGGTTCGACCGCTCGCGAGTCGTGCGGATGGGAACCCTGTAGTCGATGTCCTCGGTCACGAGATCGTGCCACTCGGAGAGCTGACGATTGTCGAGGAGTTCGGCCGTGTGGTATAGGAACTCCTCGCACCTGGCCCGGAGCTGCGGGTTCGAGACGGTCTCGCTCATCTACAGCCCCCCGTCGGAGGTAATGGCCTCGTGCCAGGTTCGGTAGAAATCGAGCTGGTTCTCGTCAGTCATGCCCCCCTCGAGGTACGCCGTGCCGGGGCCGACCCAGTCCTCGTAGACAGTCGCTGCCGGGTCCTCGCCGCGACCCATCGTGAACAGCGTGTTCACGTCGTCGTTCTGGCGAGCAAAGACGCTGCCCGCGGCGTCGTCGATGCCGTACCAGATGCCGACATCGTCAACCTCGAAGTTTCCGGAGGGGCTGAAGTTCGACATACCGACCTCGTAGACGCGCTCCTTGTACTCCTCGGACGCGGCTTTCGGGGCGAGAATCCAGTTGACGACCTCCATCTTGCCTGCGCCGCGGGGCTCCCACTTCCGTAACAGGAACGTGCCGACGGAGTCCTTCTCTGGGTCGTCGCGGCCGCCCAAGAAGATGAACGAAAGGTTCGGGAAGATGGTTCCCAGCGTCACGCCGGACTTCCGGGCGACCTCGTGCTGTTCGTCTGACAGCGCGTCGTGGTTGAACGTCTCCACGACCTCTGGTGGGTGACCCCAGTAGCTGTCTTCCTCGGACTCGATCTGGTAGAAACTGAACCCGTGACCGTCGCAGTCCGCGACACCGATGAGGTTGCTCTCCTTCTCGCCGGTCGCCGTATCGCTGCCGACGCCGGCGTCGATGGCTGACTTGTGACCCATCGGGATGTGGTAGTTGTCCCCGTAGAAATTCTCGGTCGGCGTCTTCCAGTCGTTTTCCACCTCCCAGCGGTGCGGGTCGCCGATGACCTCCATGTCGATGAGGTCGAAGTACAGATCGAGGAACCAGGTCGCCCCGCCGAGGAATTCCTCCAACGGCTCCACCTCCGGGGCAACACAGGCGAATACGAGGCCCTTGTACTCTTCGACGTGTGGTGCCTCGTGGAGGCCGCGTTTCTCCGCGTCAAGGTGGTCGAAACCGGCAGCCTTCTGCGGGACGCCGACGAGGTCGCCTGTGTTCTTGTACGTCCAGCCGTGGTACGGACACCGGAAGTGAGACGTGTTGCCCTTCTCCGCTCGGCAGACGTTCGCCCCCGGTGCCGACAGCTGTTGAACAGGACCCGGAACTTGCCGTCCTCACCGCGGACGAAAATGAACGGGTCCTCACCGATGGTCCGTTGGCGGTAGTCGCCCGGTTCGGGAACCTCGGACTCGTGGCCGACATACACCCAGTTCTGTCCGAATATCCGTTCGAGTTCCAGTTGATGAACTGCCTCATCGTTCAGTATCTGCATCGGTACCTCACCGTCTTCGAGGGTTTCTCGCATCCGGTCGATGAGACCTAGCGCGCGACTTCGCGACGTCTCTCCACCCTCAGATTGGCTATTATTAGTCGCCATTCCAAACCTGTAACTGTTCTACCATCACTTAATGATTTCCGTCACCACATCCCATAGAGGTGTCGTGACACGGTCGATACAGGCGTGAACACCCAACTATGGGTCATGGCTGTTCGTCGTCGTCGTGAAGGACGAAGAGCGCTGGTGGGCTATCTCGAAGACATTCGTATAGGAAGCGCAGTGCACACAAGAGACTGACCAGACATCTCCGGTTGGCCGCAACACAACTGACGGTCTCGAGATACTGATGACTATCCGTGCCGACGGTTCTCGGTTCGACCAGTGGTGGTCCCAGACTACCAACAGATCCCGCGAGAAAGTGTTCCCGCACTGCAGTACCGCGGTATGAATCGTCCAACTTGGTCGCGCAGGCGAAGGGACCTCCGTACGACGTGGGTCACCTGTCGCTCACCGAGGGAGCACCATCTGTGCGAACTGCTCGGCATTCCCGACATCTAGTGTGTCGGAACGGCCACACCACTCGATGGTCCGGGTTCCAACCGCGCGAGTGGACGCGAGTCCCAGTCGAGTATCTGATTCATGAGGGAGAGATCGACACCGACCGAATTCTAGATACGACGGACTTCGGGGGAGGGCAAGGAGGGGTGGGACCGTGCGTGAGGGTGGCCGTCTCCAACACCCCGGGCCGTCGACCTCCGGTCGGAACAGCATTTCACTACTCGAACACACTTATGTACCCTGCAGACAATATCGGTGTACGATGACGTGGCTTGACAATCAGGTAGCACTGGTCACAGGTGGCGGCTCCGGCCTCGGACGGGCGGTCGTTCGACGGTACCTCGAGGAGGGTGCGCAGGTTGCTGTCCTCGACCTTGATCGCGAGCGACTTGACGAGTTAGAGGCCGAGTTTGACGATATCGTGACCGTCCAGGGGGACGTGACGTCGCTCGCGGACAACGAACGGGGAGTCTCGACGGCGGTGGACGCGTTCGGTCATCTCGACGTGTTCGTCGGGAATGCCGGTGTCTTCGACGACAACATCTCGTTGCCGGAACTGGACCTCGACGACGTCGACTCGAACTTCGCCGAACTATTCGAGGTCAACGTGCTGGGATACCTCCTGGGCGCACGGACTGCGCTTCCCGAACTGGTCAAGACGGAGGGCCGCATGGTGTTTACTGCGTCGCAGGCGAGTTTCCACTCGGACGGCGGTGGTATCCTGTACGTCCCCTCGAAACATGCCATCGCAGGCATCGTCCGTCAACTGGCGTTCGAGCTCGCGCCGACAGTCCGGGTCAACGGCGTCGCCCCGGGCTACGTGCCGACCGACCTCAGCACCACCGACTCGCTCGGTGGTGAGCGCGGCATCGTCTCCCCAGAAGAGTTTGAGGCCGCCAATCACCCGCTCAACATCGTACCGCAGCCCGAAGATTACACTGGGGCCTACGTGCTGCTGGCGTCGCCGGCGAATTCACGCCCGATGACCGGAACCATCATCCGCGCGGACCTCGGACGGTCCGTCCGTGGTATCACATCGGTCGCTGGCCGAGCGACGGAGTTCGTCACCGATGGGCTCGATCCCTCCCAGTAATTTTTGCTGGTGTGTCCGTTCTGCGCCGGTATGTCGTTCGGTGTTGGTCTCGTTGGTTCGGGACTATTGGTTTGGTGGAACCACGGGACTCGGTGCGATGAAGGCCACCACCTCGACCGGTGACTCGAAGGGAGGTCGTTCGCCGGGAGTTGAACTCCTCGGTTGATCCAATAGACGTGGTTCTCGAACCGAATGAGTACACTGGTGCGTACCTCCCCTCGTGGCAGCTGACTGATCCCGGCCGATGACCGATTATTATCTGGACGGACCTCGGCCGGTCGGTACGTGACATCGGTGAAGTCTCGGGTCGGGCGCTCTCGTTCATCAGTGACGAAATCGACGACTGATAGAACTATCGTGCCCAGCTGGAAGTTTTACCACACGCCGATCGTCCGCGTGACGCGATTCGACGACGCCGGATCAATGAACTGCTTTGATAATTCCTACAAGCACCGATCCGTGACCGGTCTTACCGGGTACCGATCGATTTCTGCCGCTGTGTACCCGGACTGTCGGGGGTTCAGTTGTCTACGGTGCTGAAGATACGTGCCGGGAATTTCCACGCTGAGAAACATTTATATAGTCTAATGATGAACTGACCACATATCATGTCACCACATGACGTGGAAATGCCTAGCTGCTGTCAGTTCTGCCCGCATCGAAACCTGTTCAAGGGGTCGTGTTCCCATAGACTCAACACGGTACTCGTTCAGTACTTCGTCCAGAATCCGAAAATGCCGTGTCCGATCTACGTCGAACAAGTCGAAGATGAGATGTCGTCACTCGCCGCCCAGTTCGAGCGCGGAGGAGGACCATAACTATCGCCCAGGTTAGAGAGCCAACTCATTCGTGCACGTAGTCTTCCGTCTGAACACCGAGATGAGACGGTCAATCGGTCGAAAACAAATGAATAGTTAGATATCGCCGTGTTTTGGTTCACTCCTGTAGATTCTTTCGAGAACGATTGTCAGTTTGTCACTAACGATAATATTAAATAGTATGGTGTACCTTGCTAAGCCATGGCTTGGAGTGAAGGCTGGCGGTCAGAGGACCGTCCAGACACCAGTCAGATACCCGAAGAGTACAGACTATCCGCAAATATGAGAGAGAACCTGATGATCGGCTACTTTGCCGGCATCATCGGTGTCGCGTACTTCGCACTTCGCTTCATGAGCGAACCGACACTGATTGCCGGTATTCCCGCACTAATGTGGCTGACAGTCGGTGTTTCAGCACTGGTGATGCTGGGACTGTACATCAGTTTCGCCCGCCAGGGCGTCGTCAAAGACGTAACACAGGTACAGTCAGGCGGGGAGGCCGGGGATGACTGAGTTATCGACGGTTCCGTTGCAGATTCTTCCGGAGAGGTTTGCGGAGGAGATCGCGAGCGGACTGCCGATTGCACTGGCCGTGCTGGGGGCGTACATCGTAGCGTTCCTCACGATAACGTACCTCGCCCGGCGCAATTATTCCGAAGACCTCTCGGACTACGTCGTCGCGTCGCGGGGGCTCGGCTGGATCGTCGCCTCGCTCACACTCGTTGCGACAGTGCTCAGTGGGGTCGGGATGGCTGGCTTCCCTGGGACCGTCTATGCGGTGGGGATTCCGTTCATCACAATGATCATTGTTGGCTATGCCGCGACGGCTCCGGCGATCTGGTACCTCGGACGGCGTATCTGGGTCGTCGGCAAGGAGTACGACCTCAACACGCCTGGTGACCTCTTGGGTGACTACTACCAGAGCGACACGATTCGCCTGTACACCGTACTGGCGAGCGTCGCATTCAATACGACGTACATCGTCGCACAGTTACTTGCGGGTGGTCTAATCCTGACGGTCCTCACCGGCGGTATCGTCCCGTTCACCACGGGCGTCCTCATCCTCGCTATCGTCGTCGTGCTGCATGTCATCAGCACCGGCATGCGCGGTATCGCGTACCTCGACACGTTCAACGGGGCACTCATCTCCGTGCTCCTTGGCGCGTTCGGCATTTTCATCGTGATCCACGCCGGCGGAGTAGAAACTGTGTTCACCGGACTCGGCGGCTCGCTCGGCGGTTATACGACAGTTCCCGGACTGACAGGGCTGTTCACACCGGAAGTCATCGTCCTGTTCGGTATCCTCGTCACCGTCGGGAACTCGCTCGTGGCCCCCGCCTCGTGGGTGCGGATGTACACGGTCGATAACGAGCGTAACTTCGCACGGATCGCGGCGACGATGGTCGGCATCTTCACGCTCATCTACGTGTTCGGGACGAGTTTCATCGGCATCTACGGCCGGTCGGTGATGCCCGGCGGGACGAACCCGGATACTGTCTCGTCGTTGCTCGCGTTCGAGGTCATGCCCTTTGCTATTGCCGCACTATTCCTCGTCGGAATCCTCGCCGCTATCGTCTCGACCACCGACTCCTACGCTCATGTCATGGCTGCCACCGTCGTCCGCGACTTCGTGAAACCGTTCGTCAAATCGGATCTCACCGAGTCGTCAGAGCTTTTGTTGAATAAGGTTGTCATCGTCGTTACGATGGTCGCCGGGATCGTCGGCGCGCTTCTCTACCCTGGTTTGATCACGCCGCTTGCGCTCATCGTTGGCGGAGTCACTGTCCAGCTGTTGCCGCCTCTCATCGGTGCGGTCGCCTGGCCGCGTGCTTCCACCGAAGCGGCGATTATCTCCCCCGCAGTGGGGGCGGTCGCACTCCTCCTCTTCCAGGTGCAGATGATTCCGAACCCGTTCGTGACGCCGCTCGTGCCTGGCCTCGTCACCGCGTCGGTACTCAACATCGTCGTATTCGTCGCCGTGAGCTACTTGACGAGCCCGCAGCCGCTACGCAAGATCGAAGCGTACCACGGACTCATCCACCGCGAACTCTGACGCCAGCACATCTGGTTTGTCTCTAATCCTTCGCCTCATCTCTCTCCGTTCGGACAATCATGGACACTTCTTCCCTCCACCTACTCACCGGTTACATCACCCAGTTATTCTCTTGCTACAGTAGAGTTGTGTCCGAGAGTATGACTTCCCTCGATCTGAACACGCTACACCGGTACTAGCCAATTCTGTGACTCTGTTTTGAATCGCAAAACCAGCTACGCTCAGGGTAGAGTTAAGCGATGACTGCGTTCACCCTGTCCGCGACAATTTAAACACTGACCTCAATTTTTAGTGTGACCGAGATGGATCGATTTCGAGAGCCCCGTCGGTGGCCGGGTTTTCGATGATCGGGGGGTGGTCTTTTCGGGGGTTCGTTCCTCCTCATCGGTCGCTCGAAGGCTGATATGTGATGTTGTGTTGCAGGAGATTTTGCCCTTACTGTATTGGATGGTAAAACCAGTGCCTCAGTTCTCCCGCGTAGCATACCGATCAAATCGTCCCTAGTAGAATGTATTACAATCATACATCTGTAATGTATATCTCATAGCAGTGGGAATTCTAGTATTACCGTACACCATTACAAAACACCCTTGTCTGCATCAAAGTGATGCGTACGGTCGAGCGTGCGTTGCAGCGCAAGGAGCTGGACTCGTGGTAGCCGCCATCGAAGACCCTGCGAGTTCGTTCACCAACGAGTGGAATCCGGCCGTTACGTCTCGGACTTGCAGTCTGTCAGGTACAACCTTGAGAGGACATATCCAGATATTAAGAGCAATTGGTCCTTTCTTTGGTATACCGAGGACCGGACGAATTCAGACAAGGTCCCTGCCAAGTAGGCTGTGGTGACAAAAAGGTGTATGCGACGGCTTTGGTAAACCACCAGACTGCGTCGGACTCATCCGCCAGAAGAAGGGAGTTGAATCGGGATATTGTCGATGGTATATGTGGAAACTCTCTCGCTTCACGAGCAACGCAGTCACGTTAATTAAATCGCTGTTGGTGGGTGAGGCGAAGTCACCGCACTCGAAGGGGGGTGGCGGCTTAGCCGACTACGCACTCGTGTCCCTTCACCTTCTGTGGGTCTGCCTCGATTCATCGTACCGTGACGCCCTGGACTATTTGAGCAAAATGCCACAAATTCTCGGGGGAGATCGGCCCAGACGAGAGCGAGCTCCCTGACAACTCAATAGTAATAATCAAAAATAGTTGCCCATGTTTGGACAGTAACTCGGACGAGTGCTTCGTCGATCACTCTTCAACCGGGTTCAATTAAGATGGATACGCTAGGAATCTCACTAAGGCAAGTTCGTCACGGGGCGCCAAGTCCGTGACGGCCGACGTCGCGAGGTATAGTTTTTATCGAGGGTGATGAACAGATAATCTTGGACTCCTTCACACAGAGCCAGAATGAATGGTTCGCGTGTTCGGCGGTGACGTACTCTTCGAATCGCGAGAAGAAGCGATCACCGTTCTCGGAGATCGCGCCAAGCACGCACGTCCAGTCATGCTGACTAGAGAGTTCGACCGACGGCCGCGTGCCGCGTGGTTTCCGCGCGGCAAGCGGCTCAGTTCGGACAGATTTTTTTGGTTTGGTCGATACAGACTACCGTGGCGTCCATCTCTCGTCACTTTTTTTTGAGGTCGTCGTGGAACTCCTCTCGGTCTTCAGGCTCAGCTTCGGCGGCTGTTCGACGAGGCTTTTGATAACTCAATCCCAGCTCTTTCATCAACCGCCGACAACTGGGGGTTAAGTACTCGACGTTGAACGTTTCCTCGAGAAACTCGCGGAGAAGCTCCGGCGTCCACGCCGGCACGTCGATTCCTGGGTCAGTAGGTGTCTGCTGAAGTATTTGTTCTAACTACTTCTGTTGTTTTTCGGTGAGCTTACGCGTCTCCCTGACCCGTGGTCTTCTTGAACTGCTCTGCTCCATTCCAATGGGTAATAAATGAGGACTTGACCAATTTAATGTATTCTGGATTATTTATTTGAGTTATACCAAGGATCGATTGTGGGTCAAACGGGTCAGCCACGTAGACGGCGAGATCAGTTTGATCGATTATATCTAGTGAATTATATACACCGTCGGTAATTCGGACTTCGAAATTAGGATAATCATCAATCGCGTCCGCCATTTCCTCGACAAAGTCGTTTGGGAGTATGTTAATCAATTGGGTGGTCATAAGTAGTTTAAATTGGGTTTCTTTCTCTAATACATCCCCAAAATACGGCCATATCTCATCATTAGGATCTTCAAGACCGAACAGCCCTCCAGCGCTCGCCGTCCACGTCATCATCCACTCATCTGTCACACGGTTGGCTCGGTTGACGAGGCCATCAAACAATGACCGTTCATCCTCATTTGCTATCCAGAACTTCCCGTCGATGGGAGCCTTTTGACCGATCTGTGAAAGAAGATCGGCTGCAGTCGACTCTAACTGTGCTTGTTTGACGTCCAGTTCTTGTTTTCGCTGCTCCAGCAGGCGGGACACGACCAGTTCGGGATCGACAGGGCTGTATTCTCGAGGACGTGAATTCGGGTTTCTCCGCACCACTTCACGTGACTCAAGGCTGTTCAGCACATCGTAGATCCGTCCCATGGGGACATCGCTTTGATCTGCGATCTCCTCTGCTGTGCCGGTGCGAAGCTCAAGAAGGGCAGTATATACTCGTTCTTCATAGCTTGATAGCCCGAGATCACAGAAACTCGCCATACCCTGTCTCTGGGACCCACGAGTAAATGGATTAATGTCATCAGATCACTACATGGCGAGCTTCTTACCACCCTATATTAGTAAATAAACAGATATAATGTTTCGGATTATTCGAGAAAGGGTATACACTACCAACGGCACATCAATGTGTGAAGGAGAAATTAGTATCTCGCTTATTAGGACGTAGTCGCCCGAGAAGTTGTTTCTCAATCGTTGGTGGAGGGGTTCTATTAGCGATTCATCTCACAGGCCTAGACCCAACGTTTTCACTAGGAGTAAACCCCCTCCTCATTGGTGACCTATCTATCGAAGAGAGTCTTCGAAACACCAGTCCGCTTGTCCAATACGTGCTTGTATTCATTTTCGCGGCGACTCCTGCGTTGGAACTGTGGGCAGTGATTCCAATCGGAATCGCACTGGGAATGAATCCACTTGGAGTAGCCATATTCGGATTTTTGGGGAATATTATACCAGTATACCTCGTGATTATATTTTTCACCCGTATCAAAAATTGGCTGCAAGCGAGGGAATACATTGGCGAAAACCCAGCCAAGTCGAGAAAACGATCTTATAAGTTCTTCAAAAAATATGGGCTTCCAGGGTTCGCTGTCGGCGCACCCTTCCTGGTCGGGGTCCACATTGCCGCGTTTCTGGTTCTTACAATGGGTGCGAAGAGACGGAAGGCTTTGCTGTGGATGACAGTCTCCATTGCCTTTTGGACAGTTATTCTTACTACAGCTTCCTTAGCTTTGTAGATTAAGTAGGTGATTCCACTTACCGATTTAACCACCCCGATTTCATTACTCATCCCGAATAAAGAAGCCTCGGTCGCAGCTACTGGTAGCGTTGTTCGTCCCCGGGAGGGATGCGGGGCGATCCAGTCGCGGTCGCCCTGCGAGGTGATTGCTCGATGGGACACCGCGCACTCGTTGCGTATGAACGTACAGACGGACAGTACACGCTCCACTACAGCCACTGGGGCGCAGCGAACCTGAATCTCAAGCACCGAATCTCGGCGGAGTCGCCGTTCGGTGGCGAAGACACCGACTCCAAGTGGGTGAATATCGACCACGTTCGAGGTGACCGCGTACCGGACACTGTGGTTCGGGCTGCAGTACGACTCGGAGACGGTTGAACAGGGCGAGCCGGTCGGCGACGGCCACCTGCAGGGACAGTTCGCGGCCCTCAAAGACGTCGTCGGCGATATGATCGACAACGGCGTCTTCACGCCATCGACAGCAAGACAGTACCTGAAACGGAAGCTCGCTGAGCGGGTCGGAGACCGAAAGGAGCTGCTCATTCCGACCGGAAAATCACCCTTCGAGAAGTCGAGCCGCAGCGAGCCCTAACACCCATTTCTTAGTGGATAGCGGGAAACGCACAAGTATGTCAAATCATTCAAAAGACGACGTTCGTGTCTGGCTCGTCGAACGAACGTACTCCGATGACGAACAGAACCTGATCATCCTCACGTACGCGACGCCCGATGGGGAACAGTACTATCGGAAGGAACGGGCACTCACGTCCTTCACTGATGTCCGAGATACGACCGCAGAAGTTGATGCTAAACCCGACAATCTCGGCATGGTCGATGACCCCGACCTCCAAAAACAATACGCGGCCGAAGCCCGGTGAATGCAGGAAGTACACGACCCGGATGACGTGATCTGATCCCCACCAGTAGAATAACGCCCCGGGCCATGGGTTATGTCGTAGCAGGCCGTACGCGAGGGTATGCGCGAACTCGTCTTCGCCCTTGAGTACGAGCCAGGCTGCAACAGGGTGGCGGACGCCCTCGCCGACCACCCCGACGCCCGTGTCCGCTCGCTCTCGCTGCACGCCACTGCCGACCGCCTCTGGCGGGTCGACCACGCCACCGGAACTCCAGAAGCGCTCGACGCCGTTGAGGACGCCTTTCTCAGCGCCGACTACTACGCTGACTGTCTCGCGACCGAGGACTGCGGCGCAACGCAGACCACTCGTATTCTGGATCGGGCGGACGACACACTCATCCTCTACTCCGACTGGGAGCGCACCCCCACTTGCGCCTCAGTCCCCCACATCGCTCGCGACCACTTCGGCGACGGCGTGCTGTTCGAGACGCGTCACGAGGGACGCCACTACACGTGGCGGCTCATCCACGCCGGCGAAGGCGACGTAGCTGCGTTCTTTCACGCCCTCGAGGTCGCCGTCGGAGAATGCGCTCAGATGGAGATGCTCCGCACCGCGAATACAACCACATCAGCCGGGGGAAGCGACGGGACACCGAGTGGATTGCCTCCAGCTCAAGAGGCCGCACTCCAGGCTGCCGTCGAACACGGTTATTACGAGTCGCCCCGAGAGGTTGACGTCGGTGAGCTGGCTGAGCATCTCGGCGTGCCGCGGTCAACACTTACTTACCGACTCCGTCGGGCGGAGGAACATTTAGCGAAGCAACACGTTGCCGGCGAGCGGGTCACGGAAGAACGGCTAATATCGCGCTGACACGCGGAGTTGGAATATTCCAACAAAGGCATATCGAACTCCCGCTCCTACCGTAGAGTGATGACAGAGAATCCGGATGTAGCGGGACAGGCGAGCGGGGGCGGTCAGCGACGGGAGCTGACCGCCCGCCTTACCGTCCCCGAGATGGACTGTCCCTCTTGCGCCCAGAAGGTCGACAAGAGCCTGCAACGCGTCGACGGCGTCGTCGACGCGACGCTCCAGCCGACCACCGGCACGGCCACCGTCACGTACGACCCTGAGCGCACTAGCGAAGCCGACGTTATCAAAGCGATTGAAGGCGCCGGCTATGAGGTCGTCGGGGGCTCTGACTCTGAGGGCGATGAGCGAACCGAGGCGGATGACGGCGTCGACATCGCACCGCCGTCGGAGGTCTGGACCGGCCCTCGGGCGAAGAAGACGTGGATCGGCGCGGCGTTCGTCACCCTTGGACTCCTCTTCGAGTTTCTCCTTACTGCCCAGAACGTTGCGGTAGCGAGCGTCCTTGACTATCCGCTCCACGTCGCTGACGTGCTGTTCCTCGGTGCGGTCGCGGCCAGCGGGATTCCCGTCGTCCGCGGCGGCTACTACTCCGCGAAGAACCGGAGTCTGGACATCGATCTGCTGATGGGGACGGCGATCATCGCCGCGACCGGCATCGGCTACTTCGTCGAGGCCGCGACGTTGGCCGTCCTGTTCAGCATCGCCGAGCTGCTCGAAGACTACGCGATGGACAGGGCGCGGGACTCCCTGCGCGAGCTGATGGAGCTGTCGCCCGACGAGGCCACCGTCAAGCGAGACGGCGAGGAAGTGACGGTGCCCGCCGACGAGGTGGCGGTGGGCGAGACCGTGGTCGTCCGACCCGGCGACAAGATCCCACTCGACGGGACGGTCGTTGAGGGCGAGAGTGCAGTCGACCAGTCGCCAATCACCGGCGAAAGTGTCCCCGTCGACAAGACCGCAGGTGACGAGGTGTACGCTGGTGCAATCAACGAGGAGGGCTACCTCGAAGTTGAGGTTACCTCGACGGCGGGCGACTCGACGCTCTCGCGCATCATCGAGATGGTACAGGGCGCACAGGCAAACAAGACCGAGACCGAGCAGTTCGTCGATCGATTCTCGGGCTACTATACGCCGCTCGTGGTTGTACTGGCGATTCTAACCGCCGCCATTCCGCCGCTGGTAATCGCCGACCCGGTGTCGATGAACGTGGCCGGGTACGGGATCAGCTTCGCCGGTGACTGGCAGACGTGGTTCATCCGTGGGCTCACCTTGCTGGTGATCGCCTGCCCGTGCGCGTTCGTCATCTCGACGCCCGTCTCAGTGGTATCAGGCATCACCAGCGCCGCGAAGAACGGCGTCCTGATCAAGGGTGGCAACTATCTGGAGGCGATGGGCGAGGTCGATGCCGTCGCCGTCGACAAGACGGGGACGCTCACGAAGGGCGAGCTCGCCGTCACCGACGTCGTCCCGCTCGGTGACACCGACGAGGCGACACTGCTCCAGCACGCCGCCGGACTGGAGCGGCGCAGCGAGCATCCAATCGCCGCGGCGATTCTCGCCCGGGCCGACGAGGCGGGCGTGGGCGATCTGCCCGACTTATCGGGCTTCGAGAGCCTGACGGGCAAGGGCATCCGCGGGGAGATCGACGGCGAGACGTACTACGCGGGCAAGCCCGCACTCTTCGAGGAGCTGGGCTTCGACCTCTCGCGAACGCGCCGCGAGACAGACGGAGGCGTCGTGGCAGAAGATACGGCCGAGTCCGACGACGGAGCGTTCGCCGATGACGCGCTCGCCGCACTAGAGCGGGAGGGCAAGACGGTCGTTCTCGTCGGAACGGAGACCGAGTTGCTGGGAGCCATCGCCATCGCCGACGAGGTGCGCCCGGCCTCGAAGCGGGCCGTCCAGCGCCTGCACGAGTTGGGCGTCGAGCGCGTCGTGATGCTGACCGGCGACAACGAGGGGACCGCCCGCGCCATCGCCGAGCAGGTCGGTGTCGACGAATACCGCGCCGAGCTCCTGCCCGACGAGAAGGTCGATGCAGTCGAGGAACTGCAGGCGGAGTACGGCGAGGTGGCGATGGTCGGTGACGGGATCAACGACGCGCCCGCGCTCGCCACCGCGGAAGTCGGCATCGCGATGGGCGCGGCCGGCACCGACACCGCGCTCGAGACTGCGGACATCGCACTGATGGGTGACGACGTCGGGAAGCTCCCCTACCTGTACGAACTGTCGCACACGGCCAACGGCGTGATCCGGCAAAACATCTGGACGAGCCTCGGCGTGAAGGCACTGCTCGCGCTGGGCGTGCCGCTGGGACTCGTAAGCGTCGCGCTGGCGGTCGTGGTCGGCGACATGGGGATGAGCCTCGGCGTCACCGGGAACGCAATGCGATTGTCACGGATCGAGCCCGACCACTTCTCCGACACGTGAATTAAAGAGCAGGAACAGGATTCCCGATTCAAACCGTCCCGAATCTAGGGTTCGGTATCGGATTTAATTCGATACAGCTGCTGTTCTTCGTGGGCTGGAATGGGTGAGTCCCGCCGTAGGCTCGTGATTCGATGACCTCAGGTGACGACCCGTTTCACGACTGCGAGTTGGATCCCGAGGCGATCCTCGGGACACACACCTTCGAAGACGTCCTGTTCACCGACGAGACGGAAACCCCAGTGAACGTGCTCACCGGCGAGACACCGGTACATTCGCAAGCAACCGTCGAGGAAGCGACGGAGTTCGAAGTCGAGTATACTGTTCTGGGGGCAATTGATGTTGGGATAGATGATGTCGAGACAATCCGAGAGCGCGTCCTCTCGAGTGTGAGAATGCTCTCGGACGACCAGAAGCACGCAGTCGACGATGCTATTGATAGCTTGGTCGACCAGCATATTCTCAAGCGCGACGGGGGTACTGTTCGGCTCCAGTGACCCTTGGTGGCCGTTGTTCTATCTTTGTGGACCGTACCTCGGGACTAGCGTTCGATAGTCGAGATTTATCATCCCGTAAGGGACTGAGTGAGAGGTAGAGTCGATCTGCTGCATCTTCGATTCGACTCCTATCCTCCACTCCTAGTGACTGCTCTTACCCTCAACTATGAGTACAGAATCAACCCAGAGAGCGCTGACACCGACGAGATTGTGGATTCTACCGTTCCATCTCGTCGAATCCGCACGGTTCTATTGAAAGCACTCGGAGGAGATGAAACGTCCACTTGCACCGAGTATTTTCCAGAGATCGTTCCATGTCCGCTGCCAGTCGGTGTCCGTCTCGGCGTCGGCGGTCATTACTACAATATAAAATCTCCTGCCGACTTCCCATTTGCGTACTCCCGCGCTTACATCTTCCAACATCGAACCGTACTCCGTGAACGGAGACATTCGCTACCGAAATCTCGCGTTGTTCATCGCGCTCGCCGCAATGCGAGCTTCATTAGCTGCGGTGGTGCCCGCTGTCGCTTTGTGAACCTCAAGTCGGTCCAGTCAATACGTCCGCTGAGGCGTGTGATTTCCGCCATGGACTAGTAGAAATCACACTCACCCCACTCTGACTTCTCAACTTAACGCGACCCGTCCTACCGCAATAATTGTTTTGTAGCCCCTTGCTCGTTGGAAGAGACGATGAGCCGTGACAAGATCAACCGGATGAACAAAGCCCTCCTCCACTGGAATGAGATTACAGACGAGATAGCGCAATTACGAGAGGAGTATGAATCGTCGGGCTGGAATACCGTGGTACTCCATCCGGGGGACGTGACAGCCGGGACCGTGAGTGACGATAGCCCCGGGTTCCGACTCGTGGTACCTTCCTCCGAGTTGGAGGCGCTTGAGGACCTCGTCGGGGAGACGGAAGCGTCGTTCGACGAGTTTGAGGTGTACCACGCGCCGACCGACGACCTGACTTTCTACGTCGTGGTCTTGCAGGCGGCGTCGTTCCGACGCGCTGTCTTCCTCCCCGTCTTCTACGACCCAACGAGAGACTCAGAAATAACCGAAGCAGTGAATAATTGTTCTCATATTTTGATCGAAACTACAACAATTGATGAGAATAGAACGTATAGATTCACAATCGAAGATACAGATGTATTTAATCGCTGATTCGTTATTGTGTTCAAATCGTTACATGGTCCGAACATTTCGTTCGCATTTTATCGAGTAAGACAATAATTCGTCTTATCTCACGCACGAAATTAAGTCATCGACGAAATATTTATATATCTGTACTTAACATACTTGTCCAATGCCATCATATGACAAAGACCGTCGAAAGTTCCTAAAGCTGCTGGGGGCTGGTGCTGCCTCGATTTCCGTCGCAGGATGCTCTGGCAACGACGAATCGGGCCAGGGTGGATCGTCGGGAGATGGGTCGTCGGGGGACGGCGCATCAGGGGACGGTTCGTCGGGTGACGGCTCTTCGAGTGACTCCGAAGACGACGACAGTTCGAGCGGTGGGAACGACTTCCACTTCATCGCGGGTCAGGTGTTCGGGACCCTCGACCCGGCCGCACAGGTCGACTACACCCAGGGGCTCGCCGCACAGAACCTGTACGACGAGTTCATCACCGTCGATCCTGATTCGCTGCAACCGGTCGCCCACATCGCAGACAGCTGGGACACCGAGGACGACGGTCAAACGTGGGTGTTCACCCTCCGTGACGATGTGACGTTCACCGACGGACAGCCACTGACCGCAGAGGACGTCGTCTACTCGATGCGCCGGATGCTGAACCTCGAAGCAGGCTACTCGTCGTTCTGGCTCGCGTACCTCAACCCCGATGACGTCGTCGCCCGTGACGAACAGACCGTCGAGTTCGGGTTCAAGCAAGCATACGGGCCGGCACTGGCGACGTTCGTACAGTTCTACATCGTCAACAGCGCCGTCGTACAGGAGAACGAACAAGATGGCGACTACGGACAGAGTTACCTGCAACAGAACTCGGCCGGCTCCGGAGCGTACGTCTTGGAGAGCTGGGAGCAGGGCAACTCGATCGAGACGTCGGCGTACGAGGACTACTGGAAGGGCTGGGAGGACAACAGCTTCGACACATTCCGGTCAACGGTCATCACCGAGCAATCGACGATCATCAACACGATGCGTCAAGGCAACGGTGACATGACCGACCAGTATATGGGAACGCAGGCCTACGAGGAGATGGCGTCGATGGACAACATCCGTGTCCCCGAAGTCCCGCAACTCCAGTTGTTCCACCTCCCCCTGAACTGCCAGAAGGCACCGACAGACGATATCAACGTTCGGAAAGCGATCGCCTACGCGTTCGACTACGAGAGCGCGGTCCAGAGCATCATCGGTGGCGGCGCCGTCGCGGCCGGGCCGGTGCCCCGCGAGATGGCCGGCCACAACGACGACCTGTCTCCGATGTCTCAGGACCTCGACCGGGCGAAGGAGTTCTTGGATAGGTCCGATTACACGGTTGATGAGATCAACGAAATCGGCCTCGAGCACGTTGTCGTTGCCGGCACCGAACTCCAGCGACAGATTGGTCTGCTCAATCAGGCGGGCCTGAACGAACTGGGAATCGAACTCGAAATCAACCCACAACAGTGGGCCACGCTCACCGACCGGGCGACGAACGCGGATTCGACCGCCCACGTGACCAACATCTTCCACACGGCGAAGATGCCCTCGCCGGACAGCCACACCTACCTCATGTACCACCCGTCGTCGTTCGGGTCGTACATCTCACAGTCGTGGTACACGACCGACGAGATTACGGCCGTCCTCGAGGAGGCCCGGCAAACAACCGACCTCCAAGAGCGCCTCAACAAGTACGCGGAAGCACAGGGCCTGATCGTCGAGGGGATGCCCAGCGTCTACGTCGCCAATCCCCCCTACCGAATCGGAATCAACGAGAACGTCGGCGGCTGGAGTTACCAGGGGGTCATGTCCTTCGACTGGGACGTCCATTCGATGACCCGGACGGGTGACGGAAGGGCATAACATCCTGCACCGGGCTGTTCGATGTTCGACAGTCCAGTACAACAACACAACATACACATGTCATACGTAGACTATCTCATCCAACGAGCACTCCAGTCAGTTCCCGTGATTCTGGGGCTGTCGGTGCTCATATTCGGGATTTCTCGGGTGATACCGGGAGATCCTGTACGGTTAGCACTCGGCCCCGAGGCATCCGACAGCCAAGTGGCGGCCCTGCGGGCTGAGATGGGTTTAGATCAGCCGCTACCGGTCCAGTACTTCGACTGGCTCGTCGGCGTCGTCCAGGGAGACTGGGGGATGTCGCTGCGGACGAACAATAACGTGTTCAGCGACATCGTCGGGCGACTCCCGGCGACGTTCGAACTGACGACCGTCACGCTGGTGTTCGCGGTGTTGCTCGCGATACCCTTCGGTGTTGTTGCGGGCACCAATAAGGACCGCTGGCAGGACCACGTTTCCCGGGTTACGGCACTGTTCGGCGTGTCGATGCCCCGGTTCTGGGTGGCGATCGTCTTGCAGATCATCTTCGTGGTCTCACTCGGGCTGCTCCCGCTGTCCGGGCGTCTGAGCGACGGGGTGACACCCCCACCGAGCGTGACGCACCTCTATCTGGTCGACAGTCTCATCGCCGGTCAGTTCGGGACGTTCATCGACGCGGCCACACACCTGGTTCTACCAGCGTTCGCCCTCGGGCTCGCGACGCTCGCCCAGGTCATGCGTCTGATCCGATCGGACATGATCGACGAGCAACGGAAGGACTACGTGCTGGCCGCTCGAGCCTACGGCCTCCCGAACAACCTGATCGAGTACAAGTACATGCTCAGGAACGCGTTCACCAGCTCACTGACGGTGATCGGACTCGCCTTTGGATTCCTGCTCGGCAACGCGTTCCTCGTGGAGATCGTCTTCGCGTGGCCGGGGATGGCTCGCTACGGCGTCCAAGCGATCCTCTATCAGGACTTTAACGCAATCGTCGGCGTCACCATCGTCGTCGGTATCGGCTTCGTGACTGCCAACTTCATCGTCGACCTGCTGTACGGTTACCTCGATCCTCGGGTCAGATTGGAGGACGGATAGATGGCCACCGAAACAGAATCCACTGACGGGGTCTTCGGCTCGGACGATATCGCCCGTCAAGAGCGGATCGAACAGTTGCGCCGGAGCTTTCTGAGCTTCACCGAGAACAAGCTCTCGGTCGTCGGGCTGGCCATGATCGTGGCGCTCGTGCTAGCGGCCATCTTCGCACCCGTCATCGCACCATACCCGGAGGACGCTGGAGCTGGCGTCAACTTCGATCGGGCTAGTCAGCCACCGAGCTTCGACCACCCGATGGGGACCGACACTACCGGCCGTGATATCTTCAGTCGCGTCCTCTTCGGTGCGCGTCTCTCGTTGCTGATGGGCGTCATCGTCCTCTCGATCGCCATCTCTATCGGCGTGACCCTCGGGCTTGTCGCGGGCTACCTCGGCGGCACGACGAACGTCGTCATCATGCGAACGACCGACATCTTCCTCGCGATTCCACCGACACTGCTCGCGATGGCGGTCGTGGCCGCGACGGGGGCGTCACTGTTCAACGTGATGGTCGCGATTGCCTTCTCGTGGTGGTCGTGGTATGCCCGACTCGTCCAAGGGGAGGTTCTCTCGATCAAAGAAGACGAGTTCGTTGAGTCGAGTCGAGCTCTCGGGTCCGGGTGGTTCCGGACGACGTTCAAGGAAATCCTCCCGAACGTTGTGAGTCCGATCACGGTCAAGGCAACCCTCGACATGGGGTTCGTCATCCTCGTCGGTGCCGGGTTGTCTTTCCTCGGACTCGGGGCACAGCCCCCGACACCGACGTGGGGAGCCATGATTGCTCAGGGACGCAACTACGTCACGAGTTACTGGTGGATCGCGGTCTTCCCCGGGCTGGCGATCTCCTTCGCCGTTCTCGGGTTCAACTTCATCGGTGACGGCCTCCGTGACATCCTCGACGTCGAGGTGAACTGAGATGAACAATCCCATCTTGGAGGTGCGAAACCTCCACGTAGAGTTCGACACCTATGACGGGGTCGCCGAGGTGATCAACGGCGTCGATTTTACCCTCGACCGGGGTGAGACCGCCGCGCTGGTCGGCGAGACCGGCTGTGGCAAGAGCGTCACGGTCAAGGCCATCATGGGACTGCTACCCTCTGCACGTATCCCCGAGGGGGAGATCATCTACAAGGGGGAGAACGTGCTCGACCTCTCCGATTCGCAGCGTCACGCACGACGCGGCAAGGAGATGAGCATGATAATGCAGGACCCGATGACCTCGCTCAACCCCGTCCTGAAGGTGGGCGAGCAGATGATCGACGTCCTGAAGTGGCAGGGGAAGCCACGGCTGTCGGTCACGGAGTGGCTCCGAGACAAGGTCGGCTCGGGCTCCGGCTCCGACGGCGAGTACCGGGACCGAGCGATACGAATGCTCGACAGCGTCGAGATATCGGCCCCCGAACGCGTGTTCAACAGCTACCCCGTCGAACTATCCGGCGGGATGCGACAGCGGGTGCTGATCGCTATCGCGCTCCTCTCGGAACCCGACCTGCTGATTGCAGACGAACCGGGCACAGCGCTCGACGTCACGACCGAGGCCAAAGTCCTTGACCTACTCGACGAACTCGTCGAGGAACGTGACACGAGCGTTCTGTACATCACGCACGACCTTGGGGTCGCGAGAGAGGTGAGTGACTTCATCAACGTCATGTACGCCGGGGAGATAGTCGAGCAGGCGCCGACTGCAGAGCTCTTTTCAAGCCCACAGCACCCCTACACGCGCGGTCTACTGGACAGCATCCCGATGTTATCGACCGGCATCGGGACGGGCATCGAGGGGCACCTACCGGACTACACCGACCCACCGTCTGGGTGTCGGTTTGCGAGTCGGTGTCCCCACGCGGAACCGGAGTGTACGGAGGTGTTTCCCCACCTTCGTGAGACGACGTCCGGCCACGCCGTCGGCTGTCACCTCTTCGATGGGCCGGCAGCGTACAGTCGCGACCGGGGAACCACGAGCACGTCCATCGACATCGGCCCCCACCGTGGGAGTCTCGCTCCGACGAGGAGGCGCCGTCCGACACGGTCGTCAACCGAGGATCAGAGCAATGAGTCTCACAGAACCCACAGACGATCCAGACGCACAGCAGAGCGTGGACCAGGCGGACGCGATGGTTCGCGTCGAGGGGTTACAGAAGCACTTTCCGATCCAGGAGGGGGTGTTCCAGCGGCGCGTCGGGGCGGTCCGGGCGGTCGATGGGGTCAGCTTCTCGATCGCAGAGGGTGAGACTTTCGGACTGGTCGGCGAATCCGGGTCCGGGAAGACGACCACCGGTCGGTCGATGCTCCGACTGACGGAGCCGACGGCCGGAACGATCGAGATCGACGGCCAGGACGTCGTCGATCTCTCTCAGGCGGAGCTCAAGCGGTTCCGCCGCAACATGCAGATCGTCCACCAGGACCCGACATCGAGCCTCAATCCGCGTCACCGCGTGAAGACTATCATCGAGGCGCCGCTCAAGATCCACGACTACGGACAGCCAAAGAGCGGCTGAACCGGATCGAAGAACTGCTCGACATGGTCGACCTCCCGCGTGAGTTCATGTACCGGTATCCCGGCCAGCTCTCGGGGGGCAGAAACAGCGGGTCGGTATAGCCCGTGCGGTCGCGCTGAACCCGAAGTTCGTCGTCCTCGACGAACCGACGAGTGCGCTCGACGTTTCGGTTCAAGCGCGCATCATCAACATCCTCCAGTCGATCCAAGACGAGTACGGAATTACGTACCTGTTCATCACGCACGACCTCTCGCTATTGCGAAACGTCGCAGACCGAATCGGGGTGATGTACCTCGGTCGCCTCGTTGAGATCGGCGACGTCGAGTCGGTGTTCACGAGACCGGAACACCCCTACAGCAGGGCGCTCCTCTCGGCGATTTCGACCGTCAGCGAAGCGGATGAACGCGCGAAACCGGAGAGCGTGTATCTCGAAGGCGAAATCCCCGACCCGCGGGAGAAACCAAGCGGGTGTGCCTTCAGGTCGCGCTGTCCGTGGGAGTTCGACGCCTGTGCTGAGGAGGAACCGGCGATGTACGACCGGGGCGGCGACCACCTCGCCAGGTGTTACCTCCACGACGATCAATTCGCGGAGGTGCCGGACTGGTGACGTCCCCCGAACACGGTCAGGAACGGAAAGCCGCTCTCAAGCGCGCTCGCGAAAACCGCCCGTGGACCGCGGAGGTACTCCTGCGTGCCGCCTCGGACCCAGTCACGTTCAAAGCCACCGAATCGACCTGTACCGGTTGTTCACGACCCTGCGAGGAGGACGAGGTGTGTGCGACCGCCGTTGCACAGTCTCAAGATCTCTTCGAGTCGATGGGCCGCGACCAGGTGTATCACCTCCTCGAGAGTGGAATGAGACGATTACGCGCCCGGAATGAGGGGGTCTTTCGAACCGCCGACCGTGCGTTTCCGAACACGTTCGTTCGACTCACCGGTGCACAGCCAGCGGTGAGCGACGATGACAGAACATAGCTTACTAGAGATATAATGACGACACGAGAGTACGATATCACAGAACAGTGGGTGACGGACGTCGCTACGGGCGGGGCGGTGCTGGGTGGTGGCGGCGGCGGGTCGCTCGGAGAAGGAATCGAATTCGGCGAACTCGCCGTTGAGTACGGGACGCCGACTGTCGTCCCGCTCGACTCGCTCGACCCGTCCGAGGTCGTGTTAACGGTGAGCGGAGTCGGCGCGCCGGCGGCGACCGAGAGCCACGTCGACCCAGCCGACTACGTCCGCGCGGTCAAGTTGCTCGTCGACCGACTCGCCGAGGAAGGATCGACTGTCGGCGCCTTGATGACCAACGAGATGGGCGGCTTCGCGTCGGTGAACGGCCTCCTACAGTCGGCCGTGACCGGACTTCCGCTCGTGGACGCCGCGTGTAACGGCCGGGCACACCCGACCGGACCAATGGGTTCGATCGGCCTTGCGAACGACGCGCGCGTACTCCAGTCGGGCGTCGGCGGCGTTCCGGAGACGGAGCGCCGGCACGAAGTCATCGTTCGGGCTCAACTCGGTACTGCGGCGTCGACGATCAGACGGACTGCTGAGGCAGCGGGGGGTTTGGTCGCCGTCGCGAGGAATCCGGTCACCGCTGACTACGCCACCGAACACGCTGCCGTCGGTGTGTACGAACAGGCCGAGACAGTCGGGGCTGCGGTCCGAACTGCGACCGACGGCGTGACGGCGGCAGAGAACATCGCCGAGGAACTGGACGGCAACGTCGTCGTCACCGGGACCGTCGATTCCTGTGCGCTCGAAACCACCGGCGGGTTCGACGTGGGGACGGTGACAGTCGACGGCTACGAGCTGACGTTCTGGAACGAGTATATGACGCTCGACCACGACGGAACGCGGGTTTCCACGTTCCCCGACCTCATCACGACTCTCGACGCTGAGTCGGGTCGCCCAATATCCACCGCAGAGATCGAAGTCGGACAGCAAGTCTCGGTACTCACCGCACCGGGAGCGTCACTCGCACTGGGCGCGGGCATGGCGGACCCGACCCTGTTCGAACCGGTTGAGGCGGCCGTCGATAGACCAGTGATCAACTACGCGTTCACTCAGGAGTGACACGAGATAATGTTAGATAACATACAGCAAGCGTACAGCGTACTCGACCACCCGGAAGCAGACGGGGCTGCCGTTCAAGACGCCATGGGAGGAACCGACATCGCGGTGGACGTAACGACGATCGAGACCGACAAGGGGTCGACGGACTTTGTGCGCGTCACCGTCCCGGGCCAGGACCCGGACGCACCGACGCTCGGCGTCGTCGGCCGACTCGGCGGTGTCGGCGCCCGTCCTGAAGAGGTGGGGATGGTTTCCGATGCGGACGGTGCCATCGTGGCGCTCGCGTCGGCGTTCAAACTCGCGGAGATGTACGAGCGGGGAGACCACCTGGCCGGGGAGGTGCAGATCGCGACACATGTCTGTCCAGACGCGCCGACCCAGCCACACGACCCGGTCCCGTTCATGGGAAGCCCCGTCGACATGGCGACGATGAATCGCCACGAGGTCGACGAGGAGATGGACGCTGTCCTCTCGGTCGACGCAACCAAGGGCAACCGAGTCCATTGTGAGCGCGGGTTCGCCATCACGCCCACGGCGAAGGAGGGGTGGCTGTTGCCACCCAGCGACGCGCTCCTCGACATTCAAGAGCGGGTCACCGGAGAGCCACCGAGCACGCTAACGCTCACGACCCAAGACATCACCCCGTACGGAAACGACGTCCACCACATAAACAGCCTCATGCAACCGGCGACCGCGACGGACGCACCCGTTGTCGGTGTCGCCACCACGAGCACAAGTCCGATTCCAGGGTCGGGGACAGGTGCTAACTACCTCCCGGAACTCTTGGAGGCGACCGGGTTCGTTGTCGAGACAGCGAAGGAATTCACCCGGGGTCGGGCGACCTTGTACGACCGCTCCGAGTTCGAACGCTTGCAGGCGCTGTACGGGTCGATGGACCGACTGCAGACGATGGGGACAGAGCGATGACGACGATCGGCCTCATCACCATTGGGCAGGCACCACGAACGGACATCACCCCTGACATCGTCGACTTCCTGCCGGACGGCGTAGACGTCGTTGAGGCCGGCGCGCTCGACGAGTTCGACTCCAGCGAGGCGATCGAGGCTGCCGTTGGACCGACGGAGGGGGAGCCGATATTCGTCACTCGCCTACGTGACGGGTCGTCAGTCACGGTCGATCGTGCGTCCGTGGTCGACCTCGTCCAGGCGCGTATCGACGAGGTCGCCGCGAATGAGGAGGTCTCCGCTATCGGCGTCCTCTGTACCGGTCACTTCCCCGACTTCGAGGCCTCCGTCCCGATCCTCGAACCGAGCGACCTGCTCCACGGGTGGGCGACGAGCATCGCGCTCGACGGCACCGTCGGGGTTATCGTCCCCGAACAGGAACAAGTCGACCAGACCTTCGAGAAGTGGAAGGGGTTCGAACTGCGCACCGCTGCCGGGTCGCCGTACGTCGACGAGGACGAGGTCACCCCGGCAGCACAGTCGATCGGCACCGACGTGGACCTCATCGTGATGGACTGTATGGGGTACACGCCAGCGATGAAAGCGACTGTTCGCGAACAGACCAACACCAGCGTGTTACTCGGCCGGTCAGTGCTGGCAAAGACGATGACCGAGGTGCTGTAACGATGGGCGACGCCTCCGACCTCCGTTCGGTCGCGCGCCGGGTCCTGACTGATAACATGGGCGCGCAGGCGGGCGATTCACTACTCGTCGTCACCGACACCGAGACGATAGACATCGGGCATGCGCTGTTTGCGGCCGGCGATGACCTCGACCTCGTCGCCGGGTTGCTCGAAATCCAACCTCTGGAGCGGAGCGGCGTCGAGCCTCCGGAATTCGTCTCGTCGGCCATGCGGAACGCAGACATCGTCGTCTGTCCGACAGCGGCCTCACTGACACACACCCGTGCGCGCGAGGCCGCGACCGACTCGGGCGCTCGCGTGGCGACGATGCCCGGTATCACCAAACGAATGTTCGGCGAGGGGGCGATCACCGCCGATTACGGCGAGGTCGAGCGCCTCACCGCTGCGTTGACGTCCCGACTGACGGCCGCCTCGGAGGTCAGACTGGAGTCCGCTGGGGAGGTGCTGACGATGTCCATCGAAGGTCGCGATGGAATCTCGAGCGACGGACTGATCCGACAGCCAGGTGAGTCCGGCAACCTCCCGTCCGGAGAGAGTTACATCGCACCCGTTGAGGACACGGCCGACGGCACTATTGTCTTCGACGGGGGACTCGCCGGCGTCGGCGTCCTCAACGACCCGTTGTTCATCGACATCGAGTCGGGGACAATAACCGACGTCGAAGGGCCGGCAGCCGACGAGTTCCTAAAGGCAACCACTGGTGATCCGTGTGCCCGGCGGGTTGGGGAACTCGGGCTCGGGACGAACCCCGCAGCGGAGATTATCGGGACCGTTCTCGAAGATGAAAAAGTGTACGGAACCGCTCATGTCGCGTTCGGAGACAACCACGGCTTTGGTGGGACGATCCAGTGTGATTCACACCTCGACGGTATCGTTCTCGAGCCGGAGGTGTATCTCGACGACGAACTCGTCGTCAGCGGTGGCGAGGTGATCGTGTGACTGGGACGGGAAGTTCCGATCGCGCCACACGGTACGGGGAGCGACTCGAGGTGCCTGACCTCGCACCGTGGCTCGCCTCGCGGGCCACAGTCAGAGAGTTCGACACGGAGGCGACGATTTCCGAGTCGGAGGTGCGGGAACTCGTCGACGCCGGCCGGAAAGCGCCGACGAGTGGAACGACCCAAATGTACAGTTTCGTTTGGGTCCGGGACCAGTCGGTCCGCGAGCAAATTCACGACCTCTGTGACCGTGGGACGGTCCAGATCGAGGAGGCGAGTCACTTCCTCGTAGTCTGTATCGACCTGCGCCGTATAGAGCACCTCCTCACACACCGCAACCGGGAGTTCCAGCTAGCCCCGACGATGGGGGTCCTGGAAGGATCTATCGACGCCTCGCTGGCGGCGATGGGGATAATGGTGGCCGCCGAAAGTCGCGGCTACGGCGTCTGTCCAATCGGGAACATCCTGAACAACCTCGGTGCGATAGCCTCGACACTCGACTTGCCGTCCGGGGTACTCCCTCTCTACGGACTCTGCATCGGCGTGCCCAAACACGGCGAAGCGACCGAGAACGCGCCGCGGGTCCCCCTCGACGCCGTCCTCCATGAGGACGGATACGAGGACCCGTCCACGGAACTGCTGGAGGAGTGTTACCGGTCGATGAACGCGATGTACGGCGAGAGCGTCTACGGCGATTCCACGCGGGAATGGCAAGAGACCCTCGAACGCTACTGGGGTCCCGAAGGGTTCATGAACAGGCGTGAACGGACGCTGCTCGATGCGCTCCGCCAGCAGGGCTTCTTCGCCGCCCGCGGCATCGACGAACGAGCAGACGAGAACACTACACAGCCATGACGGGGGCCGAGACAATTGAACTTGGCGTACTCCGGGTACTGACTCTCGACGACCAGGCAGACGTCGCGTTACATGGGCGGATTATCGAGCAGCACTTCCCGCATGCATCGACGCGCTCGCGGTGTATCCCCAACCATCCCGACGGAATCCCCAGCGCAGAGGCCGAGGTCGACGCGCTGCCGTACGTTCTTGAACTGGGTACCGATATGGGGGCGCAGGTCGACGCGCTGGCGATCAGTTGTGCACTCGACCCGGGGGTCTCAACGCTCGACCAACGGCTAGATATCCCCGTCGTCGGGGCTGGTGCGAGTGTCGCTGGAAGCGCCCTCGCACGCGGGAGGAATGTCGGAACGCTCGGACTGGAGGGCGGAACGCCGAGCGTGATCAGGAATATCCTGGGTGACCAGCTACAGGCTACCGAGACGGTCGAGGGCGCAGAGACGACGAACTACCTGACGACTCGAGAGGGCCGAGCGGCGATCGATGAGGCCATCACGCGCCTCGTAGAGGCCGGCTGTGACGTCGTCGCTCCGAGTTGCACTGGACTCACAACATCCGGTGTGCTGGCGGACATCCAACGACGGGCAGGCGTTCCAATCATCGACCCGGTCGTTGCGATGGGGGCGATAGCGGCGGCCGCGGTACGGCCCGGTGAAGAGACGACTGACCGAACGTCAACGCGACACGAACACCCATGACAGACACTATTCAGGTCGGTGACGCGACCGCGGCCCCCGGCGAGCTGGCCACAGGCCACATCCCGGGAGTCGAACTGACGACCGGCGACCGAATCGACATCCCCGTCATCGTGCTCAACGGAGTTGAAGACGGTCCGACGGCGCTTCTGTTCTCGACACAACACGGGAAAGAACTCCAGGGGACACAGGTGGTCCACCGCCTGATGCACGACGAACTGTCGCCTGAATTAGTCGCCGGTGCGGTGGTGGGCATCCCTGTCGCGAACCCACTCGCGTTTATGCACGCTACCTACCGGACGTGGATAGATAACCGCGACTTGGGCTATGTGAGTGTCGAGAACCCACACGGGAACACGACTGAGCGGATGGCGAACGCCATCTGGAGCGAGGCGTGGAGCGACGCGGACATCGTCCTCAACTTCCACTGTAACGACCATCCAGACTCGCTGTACTTCCAAATCATCGAGCCGACGGCGGAGACCGAGGCCGATCTTGAGCGGGCAGCGAAGGCCTTCGGAGTGACGACGATCCGAAAAGACAACCTCGTCGAATCGGGGCCGAGTCCGATCGGTGCGGACCGTATCCCGACCCTGAGCAACAAGGGTGCCGCGAAAGGAATCCCCGAGCTGATGATCGAATTCATCGACGGCCGATACCTCGACTCAAAGAGTCTAGACGTCGGTGTCACCGGCACGATGAACGTACTCCGGGAATTCGACGTCCTACCGGGTGCTGCCAAGGAGGGCCCACAGGAGGATATCTCGCTGGTCCCCTGTCGGTACACCGGTGGGAGTGGCGTCAACCGGGCGTACGGCATGCTCCGAAACGAACACGGCGGACTGCTCTATCCCCGGGCGGAGACGGGAACGTTCATCGAGGCTGGCGAGGTTGTAGCCGATGTCGTGAACCTTCACGGCGAACGCATCGAACGTGTCGAAATGCCCGAAGATGGCTACCTGTGGGCGTACGCCGGCGCCCAACAGTTCGCCACCTCTGGTGGGATGCAGACGATCGAATCCGGTGGGAAGGTCGTCTACGCGTTCACCCACGAAGAGCCGGACAAGTGACATGGCGGCCGACGCCCGCCGAAACCGCACCGCATTTCACCCACGAGCACTCACTTGCCGATCACACCCGTGGAGCACGATCGATCCACAACACGGACGCAGCGTCGTGGCCGTGAGATCAGGAAGGCGCCCGTCGAGCCGAACACAACGACAGGACCTATGTACGGATGACCATAGATATGAGTATGCCTGATGCGCGTGAGTGGATCGAGGACCCGCGTGTCGTCGACCTGCTCGAAGAGCGGATGGACCACAAGGATTACCTCATCTTCCGCGAACTCAACGAAAACGGTCGACTCTCCGACACTGAACTCGCAGAACGGGTCGGACTCTCTCGATCCGCGGCACGACGGCGTCGTAAACGGTTACAGGAGGAAGGAATCCTCGAGATATTCGCTCTGCTCGTGTTCAAACAGGCCGACTACACGTACGCCGAAGTCCAGATAACGTATGCGGTATCCGCGAGCCAAGAGCAAATCGACCAATTCATCCAGAAGTTGCTCGACGATGGCCTCGTGTACGAGGTGGCCGAGTGTATGGGGACACACGATCTAATGCTTCGTGTCTGGGAGTCCTCGCTCAGCGAGATTAACGCACACGTCCGCGAGTTGCTTCACGATAACGACATCGCGGAGTCTTACTCGGTCGTTCCGATCACCAACTCGTACAAGATGTTCCATCGTGACTTCTCCACGGAGTCGTCTGACGACTGAAGAACCCCTCTGCACTGGATCTATTGCTCGCTGTTCTACATGGAACATGCAGGCACGTCTAGTTAGGCCAGTTTGAGGAACGAGCAGATGGTAAGTTAATTTGGAATGTCGCCCGCAGACCTGCTCAGTCACTATTTTGCGGCGGATTACGAAGAATGTTGGGAGCGTGAGCGGACGGCGGCGCCCATCAGGGCGTTCGCCGTCCGGTTCCACGCGGCGGGACTTTCGCTTCGAGAAACAGAAGCGGTTCTTCGAATTCGCGGCGTCAAACGCTCGTTTCAAACGATTCACCAATGGATACATCGAATCGCTGACAGTGGTTGCGACCCGACGTCGTTCACGAGAGCAAAGCTCTCGTGCAGCCCATCAGAAATCTTCGATTTCTGAGGACGGCGCAGCCGAGGCGGTCGCGAGACCGCTGTCAAGATCAACGGCGAATGGTCTTGTTCATATGTTGCAATGAACGTCGACACAAAGTTGATTCTGCACGTCGCCGTGTTCGAGCAACATGGAACCGGTCCGGCGACTGCATTTCTCCATGCAGTCACCGAGAAACACGACTGTACAAACACAGTGTTTCTGGCCGATGCCTTCGGCTACCGGACTGCATTTGCTCGATTAGGACTGTCCGGCCAGGTCGACTACACCGACCGAAACCTGATTGAAAGTGGTTTCAAACACCGAAGATGCACGTCGGCCGCTTCCACAACTCGTGGGTCGGCAGTCGGCTGAGCGTCCGCCAGTGGTTTGCAGTGCTCGTCCACTACTATGATTTCGACAGCGCGTCGGTCTCGACGAACGTCTCGGGGTCGCCGTGGAAGAACAACTCGTGGTTGAGACAGGCCACCTCCGAGGCGTGCGTCGTGACGATTCCGATGTCGTGTTCGATAAGGAGGACGGTCATACCCTCGTGGTTCAGGTCGTGCAGGAGGTCGTAGAACGCCTCACGCGACTCGCTATCTGCGAAACCGATTCACCCCCGGTGTCACGTCGTCTGTCTCCGCTGGAGATCACGAAGCGCATCGAGAGACGGCTCGAACAGTACGCCCTCGCGGACGTTCCAGCTGTCGTTGTCGCCGTGAGTGACGAATTCCCGCGAACGGCACGACCGACGCGGGTCGCTGTCGGCGGGACCGCGTGTAAAATCGACGGCGAGTAGTCGTGATCGTACACTGCAATATAGACGGCTCGAAGCGACTCCCGGCGTCGACCGCTTCGAACGACGAGACATCGGTCCAGTAACAGCGTTTCTCCAGCGACTCACCGAGAGAGACGACCTCTCGGACACCGACCCTCTCGTCGATAGCGACGACGACCCGACCGCCCGCATTCGAGTAGACGAGGTCGGTTGTCTGGACGACGTGGGCCGAAACCGCGTCGTACAGTGGCTTCGCACGCTCGAAACGAGGGTTGACCGCGTCGATCACCCGGAGGTCGGAAGTCGGGTTCTCGTCACCCTCGGTCTTGCACATCTCTCGTACTATTATGACGTTCAACGACCGCATCGAGCGCTCGATGAGCGAACGCCACCGACGGTCGGACCTGACGGGAGAGTGCTTGCAAGTCCGTCGTATGAGCTACTCACACGGATCGGTGCCGTCAGACGCGGCTCGATAGCGTAGTGGGTCTCACTCCGAGAACTGGTCGCGTAGCGTGTTGAGTCCGCCGGAGAAGACCTTGGTCAGGTGTTCGGCTTCTCCCTCCGGATCACCGTCCTCGACGACATCGTAGTGGGCGGTCCACGTCGCCAGCGACTCGTTCGTCTCCGTGATCGGCTGGATCCGAAGCTCACTGAGGTAGTCGACCTTGTCGCCGCCTTCCCCTTCCATGGAGTACTGGTAGTACCGATCGACGTCCGAGTGAGCCTCGAGCCGTTCCCGGACGGTCCGGTCGCCGGCCGTGAAGTCCCGGACTGCGCCGATCTGTACCGGGGATTTGCCCTCGTCAATGGTACAGTCTTCGATCACGGGATGCCACTCGTCGATACTGTCGAACTCGCGAACGGCGTCCCAGACGGCGGGCGCCGAACTCGGGATCACTTGAGAGACACGTACTCTTGGTTGGTAAGCCATGTTGCTCGTTCTCAATGAATCAACAACGACACATAAAGATATCGGAAGGACGGATCTACTATATCGTAAAAGCGACCGAACGCGGCGAAGCTGACGGCTCGCGTTACGCGAGCGCCGGCCGAAGAACGGAACGAAACGTGGACGCCCAGAAGCGGCGCCGAACAGGGCATCAGCGGTGAATATCACGTGGTGGGGTGAACATCACGTGGTCTGTGGTGGGTGTCAGGATTCGAGGACGGCGAAGAACCGGCTCGGTGCCCCCTCCGCAGCGGCCATCTTGATGAACGGGCCGAAGAACTGGAACCGGCCCGCCGCGGGGAGCGCACCGAGATTGGTGAGGTGCTGCATGAGGATGGCGTCGTTCTCCAGAATCACCTTGTGAATCTGGAAGTCCTCCGGTTCGAAGTCGGGGAGACGAGCCGGATACTCGCTGAAGCAGTCGAAGCCGACCGCCTTCGCGCCGTTGTCGACGAGCCACTGGGCCGCCTCGGGCGCGCAGTACGGCGAGTCCATGTAGTACGTCGGGTAGTTACCCCACTCGGCGTCGGACCAGTCGGTTCGGATCAACACGATGTCGCCGTCGCGGACGTGAGCAGCGTGCTCCTTGACGTCCGCGAGAGTGATCTCGTAGTTCGGTCCGCCGTCACTGAGGTCGACGACGAACGCGTCGCCACAGACGCGGTCCAGCGAGACGTCCGCGGCCGTCTCACCTCCTTTCACGGTGTGGGACTCGAAGTCGACGTGCGAACCGGTGTGCAACAGCATGCTGACTTCGCTCCCCTGCCAGTGGCTCTTGCCCTCCATCGTGTGGGTCGTCAGTTCCAGACGCTTGTCGACCGAGGGAGGACTGAGCGTCTCCTCGCCGATAGTCACGGAGAGATCGACGATTCGCGTCATCGACCACCTCGAATTCGAGCCTTCGTATCTCGTTCGGACATGATTCTTATGCTTCCTGTGTCTCCGCCGTTTCGGACGCGTCGCCCCCGTCGTTCTCCTCTTTCTCCTCCAACGCCCTGAGGACGTCCTCGGGCGTCACGGGAACCTTCGTGATCCGGACGCCGATGGCGTCGTTGATCGCGTTGACGATGGCCGGGATCGGCGGCGTGGCGGACATCTCGCCGATACCCTTGGCACCGAACGGACCGGTATGCGAGCCCATTTCGAGGACGTGGTGCTCGATGTCGGGAACCTCGGAGGGACCCGGGAGGCTGTAGTCACCGAAGTTGCTCGGCTTGTTGTCCGGATACGGGTAGTAGGGCTCGGTCGTCTCGTACAGGGCGTGAGCCATACCCATCCAGGCGCCGCCGACGATCTGGCCTTCGACGAGCGCCGGATTGACCACCTGCCCGATCTCGTAGGTGCACGCGATTTTGAGGACGTCGACTTCACCGGTCTCGGTGTCGACCTCGACGTCCGCGATCATACACGCGTGAGCCTCCGAGGAGTCCGGGTCCATCTCGCCGGTCTCGGGATCGACGTCGCTCTTGGGCTTGAAGCCGATACCACGCCCCGAGATGGTTTTCCCCTGTTGGAAGTGGGCGGCCATCGCGACGTCCATGACCGTGATAAAGCGACCCGGGGCGCCCTTCACGTGGATGTTCCCCTCGCCGTCGGTGACCAGGTCCGAGGAGGACGACTCGAGTTCCTCGGCGGCCACCTCCATCATGACCTCCCGCGCTTCGTCGGCGGCTTCGATGATGGCGTTCCCGGCCCGGTGTGTGAGTCGGCTGGCGAACGTCCCCATACAGTGAGGACCAGTGTCGGTGTCACCGGTGTCGATGATGACGTTCTCGACCGGAACTCCCATCGCGTCGGCACCGATCTGCGCCAGGGCGGTCTTCGCTCCCTGCCCGAGATCGGTGCTCGAGATGGTGATGACGAAGTTACCGGTCGTCGTGCTGTGAATAAGCGCCTGGGTCGGGTCGCCACCGAGGTTCATCCCGGTCGGATAGTTGACCGCTGCGATGCCGCGGCCGCGTTGCTTAGACATTGTGCTCCTCCGTGTTTTCGAGCGAACTCATTTGCTTGAATTCCTCCGGGAGGTCGACGTCGATCATCTCCGCGGTCGACTGCATACACTCGATGAGACTCGCGTCCTCGACCTCCTTGCGGTGGGGCGTGATGTCCCCGTTCTTGTACGCGTTCTTGAAGCGGACCTCCCATCGATCGAGACCGAGTTCGTCGGCGATCTTGTCCATGTGGTTCTCGATGGCGAACGAACAGGGTGTGACCCCGAACCCGCGCATCGCGCTGGACGGCTGCTTGTTCGTGTACACGCAGTAGCAGTCGAACTTGGCGTTCGGAATGTTGTACGGCCCCGCCAGGTTCGCCGCGTGTTTCGTCACTGCGTACGGCGTGTGCCGGTTGTACGCACCGGCGTCGGCGTAGCTGGTGACCTCGCGTGCGATGATCTCGCCGTCGTCGGTCACGCCGTCCTTGAAGTACATCCGCCACGCGCCCCGCGGCGAGGAGACTTTCATTTCCTCCTCGCGAGTGAACTTGTACCGTACGGGGTAGCCGGTCTTCTTGGCCCCCAGCGTCGCGAGTTGCTCGACGATGACGTCGACCTTGCCGCCGAAGCCGCCGCCGACGGTCCCGCCCTTGAACTGGAGTTTCTCGAAGGGGATATCGAGCGTTATCGCGGTGTTGTCGAGCGAAAAGAACAGCGCCTGGGTGTTCGTGTGGACGGTGAAGCGACCGTTCGCCTCCGGCTTCGCCGTCGCCGAAGTCGTCTCCGTCGGGGCCTGTTCGATGGGGCTGGTCTGGTATCTGCCCTCGACGATGTGGTCCGCCTCCTCGAACGCCGCGTCGACGTCACCCCGCCGGACGCGCCGACAGTGGTGTCCCTCGAACTCGAAGTGGTTCGTTCCCCAGTCTTTGAGGATCGGTGCGTCGTCTTCGAGGGCCTCCTCGACGTCGAAGACGGCCGGTAGCTCCTCCAAGTCGACCTCGACCTTCGAGGCGGCCTCCATCGCGGCCCCCTTCGAGTCCGCGATGACCGCGGCGATGGGTTCGCCCTCGTATCGGACCCGGTCTTCGGCCAGCAACGGTTCCTCGTCCGGCCCGACGCCGACGAGTCGGAGAATCGTGTAGAGGTTGTTGGGCACGTCCTCGTGCGTGAGATAGTCGACGAACCCGTCGACCTCCTCGGCGGCGCTGAAGTCTAGCCCCTTGATCTCGGCGTGTGCGACCGGGCTTCGGACGGCGTGGAGGTGTTTCAGGTTCTGGAAGGGGATGTCGTCGACGTACTCCGTCTGGCCCTTGATGTGGCCCTCACCGTCGCGGCGCTTGATCGTCGTCCCGACCGATTTGAGTTCTTTCATCGGTTACTCACCGTCCTGGCCGCTCATCGTCTCGGCGGCCGCCTCCACCGCGTCGACGATCGGATCGTACCCGGTGCACCGACAGACGTTGCCGGAGATGGTGTCTTCGATTTCCTCCCGCGAGGGGTCGGGATTCCGATCCAGAAGCGCCTTGGCGACCATGATCATCCCGGGGGTACAGTAGCCACACTGCATAGCGAAGTGTTCCTCGAACGCCTCCTGAACGGGGTGGAGGTCGTCGCCGCTGTAGATGCCTTCCAGCGTGGTTATCTCGTGGCCCTGCGCCTCCTCGACCGGGAGGAGACAGGAGACCACGGGCTCGCCGTCGACGAGGACGGTACAGCTCCCACAGCCTCCCTGCTTGCAGCCGATCTTCGTCGCGGTGTTTCCCAGCTTGTCCCGGAGGACGGACTGGAGCGGCTCCAGCGGTTCGACGAGCTCTTCGACCGTGCGCCCGTTGATCTCTAACTCGACAACTTTGGAATTGGTGGTTTGTGAACTCATTGTGTGTCCTCCCCGTGAGAGATCTGATCGAGCGCCTTCGTGAGATAGGTCCCGGCCATCTTCCGGCGGTACCACGCGCTCGCCACGGCGTCTTCCGGGGGATTCGCCGCCTCGGTGGCCGCGTCGGCCGCGCGTTCGATCGTCGAAGCGGACAAACCGGATCCCTCCAGCACCGACTCGGCTTCCGCCATCCGGGTGGGGTGGGGGCCGGCACCGTTCATCGCGATGCGGGCCCGGTCGACGGTGTCGCCGTCGCGGATCAGGTCGACTGCGACCGTGACCACGGGCGGGGCGGGCTCTTGCTTGCGAGTGAGTTTCAGGAACGCCGTCTCGCCCGCGGGCACCGGTATTCGGATCTCCGTGACGAGTTCGTCGGGGGCGAGCGCGTTGCCGTCCGCGGTGTAAAAGTCCGCCATCGGGAGGTGTCGGTCAGCGTCGCTACTTCGGACTTCGACTGCTGCGTCGAGGGCGAGGAGCGCCACAGCGAAGTCTCCCAGCGGTGGGGGCGCGAACAGGTTCCCGCCGACAGTCGCCATGTTCCGGACGGCCCAACTGCCCGTGTGGCGGGCCGCTTGTCGTAAGATCGGTACGTCGATCCGGTCGAGGACCTCGGTCATGGTGAGCGTGGCCCCGAGGGAAAGGTGGCCGTCGGCTTCGTCGACGTAGTCGAGGCCGACTCCCCGAAGGTCCATCACGTGAGCCGGAAACAGGTGGCCCTCGTTCACCGCCGGCATCGTGAGCGTGCCACCGGATATGACTTCGAGCGAAGCGTGTTCGGCGTTCAGTGCGAGGGCGTCGTCGAGTGTCGTCGGACGATGATACGCTTCGACGGGCATATCACCACCTCCTAACGACCAGTAACCACGGTGGTAGTACGTTCATGCGCAGGTTTGCCATTGCAGGCCACGTAATTAAATCTTCGTGCCTTGTTCCCGTGTGACGAGGACCGATCGACGCGTCCGATGGCGGTCGATACCGCTCCGGCGCATCGACCGTGAGAGAGCCGAGAAGGGAGGAGCGAACACCGATTCAGCTCAACATCGAGAAGTCCGCGTCCTGACGGTACGCGAACACCTTCCGCTGAACGGGTTTGAAGATACCGTACTCGACGATGAGGATGACGATCATAAAGATCACGGCCCACCCCCACGCCTCGTCGAAGTCGATGATTTCGTACGCCGAGAAGATCTTGTATCCCATGCCCTGCCCCGCCGCGAACACCTCGGTGATGACGACGGTTTTCCACGACAGCGCCAGCGCCAGACGCGATGCGGAGAGCAGCGACGGCGCGATGTTCGGGATGATAACGCGCCGGAGGGTCCGACCGAACGAGAGTTCGAAGGACTTGCTCATTCTCAGCAGGTCGGCGTCGATGTTCTCGACACCCTTCCAGATCGTCACCGCGACGAACGGAAAGACGACGAGGATCGTCGCGAAGATGGGTGATAAGATGTCGAACCCGAAGACGAGTGTCGCCGTAATCCCCCACGAGATGTGCGGGATCGAGAGGCTCAGAATCACGTGCGGGGTGAGGAACTTCCGCTGGTAGTCGTCGATTCCCATGAACACGCCCATCTGGATGCCGAGCGCCATTCCGCCGATGAACCCCCAGAACATCGCCGCCATCGTGGCCGCGAGGTGTCTCCAGACCTGCCCGCTCTGGACGAGTTCCCAGGCGTCCCCGAGCGCCTGCTGTGGAAACGGCATCAGGTTTTCGGGGAACACGGACGCAAGCGCCGTCCACCCGACGAAGAACAGCAAGACACCGCCGGCGCGAGCCATCCAGCCGTCAACCGTTCCGAGCGCCGGCAGCCGTACGCGCTTGTCTCGTGTCGCCATGTCAGTCCTCGATGCTGTGGAATTTATCGAGCGCTTTCTGCCTGAACTTGAGGAACTCGTCGGAGTCGAGTCGACGGGGGCGGTCGAGCGGAACCTCCAAGTCGGCGTAGATCCGCCCGTCACCGAGCATCAACATCCGGTCCGACAGCTCGATCGCCTCCGTCATGTCGTGGGTCACGAAGAAGACGGTCTTGTTGAGCTGTTTCCAGATGTTCATGAGCTGTGTTCGCAGTTCCTCGGCCGTGATCTCGTCGAGCGCGCTGAACGGCTCGTCCATCAGCAGGATCTCGGGATCGATGCTGAGCGCACGAGCGATCCCCACCCGCTGTTTCTGTCCGCCGGAGATCTGGGTGGGGTACTTGTCGTAGTGCTCGGTCAGTTCGACCAGATCGAGGTAGTCCTCCGCCAGCTCCCGAGAGTACTCGGGGTTGTTCTCGTGGACGTACTCGATGTTCTGGATCAGCGTGTTCCACGGGAGGAGCCGCGGGGACTGAAAGACGTGCCCGAGCGTGACGTCACCCGGAGCGCCCTCGACCTCGAACCGGACCTGTCCCGCCGTCGGTTCGAGCACGCCGCTGATGATGTTCAACAGCGTCGACTTCCCGCTGCCGGACTTGCCCAAGAGCGTGACGAACGTTCCCGGTTCGATGTCGATGTTCAGGTCCTCGAAGACGAGTTCGTGCCCCTGCTGGGTGTCGAACTCCTTGGTGAGGTTCTCTATGTGAATCCACCCGGCTCGACCGCTGTCGACGCCGAGAGACGCCCCGTCTACTTTCTGGTTCGATGAGCTCATAGTGCCATCACTCCGCTAACCTCCTGCCGCCATTTGAATATGCGATTCTCCAGTTGCTGAACGATCCCGTACTCGACGGTCAGGATGACGACCACGAACAGCATGGTCCACGCCATCGCGCCGGTGAAGTCCAACCGTTCGAGCTGAGATCGGATTATCCAGCCGATCCCGTCCGAAGCAGCCACGAGTTCGGTGAGCGTCACCGTTTTCCAGACGATCGCCAGCGAGTACCGGGTGCCGGCAAACCACTCCGGCATGACCGCCGGGATGACGGTCCGACGCATGGCACGCCAGTTCGAGACGCCGAACGAACTCGACATCTGCAGGATGTCGTTGTCGATATTTCGAACGCCTTCGTACACCTGCTGGGTGAGAAACGGGAACGAGATTATCGCCGCCGCGACCGTCGGCGTGACGTCGCTAATCCCGAACCACATCGCCGTGAAGATGGCAATGAAGAGGCCGGGCATCGCGAGTCCCACGGTCACGTAGTCTTGGAAGACCTTCTCGACCCACTCACGCATCCCCATAGCGATGCCTAATGCCGTCCCGATGACTATCGTGACCAGAAGGCCGTACACCGTCCGCCGCAGCGTCGGGACCAGGTGGTCGAGGAACTCCCGTGTGACGACCAGTTCGTACATCACGGCCCCGATCGCGGTGGGCTCAGAGATCACGTTCGTGATGTCGAAGATGTGGGCTGCGAGTGTCCACGACAGGACGACGACGATTGCCGACTCGACGAAGATCACCCGCGAGTCGGTCAGCCGGATCCTAGCCAAGGTATATACCAATCCGTCTCTCGTGTCCTGACTCATCTCGCTAGAAAGAGACACACAAACTGGTTTAAACCTTTTCATCGTTATCTGAGGCTTCGTGACAGTAGACCCGGGCACTCAAGGCCCGGACAGGTCGAAAACGAACAAAGAGGAGCGAAGAGGACCGAACCGCACGACCGCCGTCAGCGCGCCGAAGTCACCCGTATCGACGGGACGAATCCGAGTCTCTGATGACGCGCCCAATCGAATCCGGACACTCCTGCTGACGCCGCTCGGAGTGACACGCGAGAGCGAACCGAAACCCGACGAGTGAGCGGCTACGTCGCCATCGATTCGGCGAAAGACCCGTCACGGAGCGACTCCTGGAGTACCCAGAGGGCCTTCCCGACGGCGGCGATGACGAGTATCGCGACTGCCCAATCGGGAGTCTCTCGTGCGAAGGCCAGGGCGGCCAGCAGCGCCAGGTTGATCGCCATCCCCACCTCACCGATCGCCCGGGTGAGCTGGATTCCGCCGGCGATATAGAGCAGCGGAACGCCCCACTCCGGCGTCACGACGGTCGTCCCACCGAGCAGGAGGAGAAACACGCCGAAGCCCGTGTCGACGATAGCCCAGCCCTCCGCACGCCGGGCGCGAACGAGTTGTCCGATGGCGAGTGCCAGCGCTAACACCCCGACGATCCAGGTCGGGGCGACCAGTACCACTGATGCGACCGAGAAGATAGCGATCGCGAGGCCGAGTTCGATGAAGCGTTCCCGTTGAAGCATGGTTTCGTTTGCTGAAACGGCCGGACAGCCCGCAGTTCGGCTCTGTCGTCGACCGTGACTGTAACGTACTCTCACGGGGGCGAATATTAACGATGTCGGTGAGGACTCCGTCTCGGTCGAACGGAAGCGTCCGGCAGGACGCGACGTGAGGCGAAGAGAAAGCGTGGGCCGAGGCGAAACCGTGTCGGAGTCGTCGTGACCGGCGTCTCCGTCGACCGAGCGCGCGGGCCGTTACGTCGCCGGACCGGACGGGAACCCTCGATCGTTTTATGCGATGGTGGTGAACGTGCGTCCGGATGGCACCTATTGCCCCTGCGTCGGCACTCGCGTTCGCCGGTGCGGTCTGTACCGCGATTCAGGCGGTCACGATCAAGTACGGGAGTGCGAAAGCCAGAGAGACGACGACGGCGTCACCGGCCTTCACGGCCGCGTTCACGACCATCGTCGTCAGCGTGGGTATCTTCTGGACGTTGCTGCTCGCACAGGGGGTGCCGAGGGGCGTGTTCTCGCTCGCGAACGCCGGTCCGTTCGTGGTGGCCGGAATACTCAATCCGGCGGTCTTCCGGCTGCTGTACTTCAAGGGAATCGACGAAGTCGGTGCCCCGGTCGCGGCGGCGCTCATGGCGATGAACCCGCTGGTCGCGACCGTCTTCGCCGTTCCCGTTCTCGGCGAGACGGTGACGGCGGCGACCGGTCTGGGGATGCTCTGCATCGTCGGCGGCGGGGTGATCATCCAGTCGGTACAGAACGCTGCCGGCGAGCGTGAGAACGGAGGCGAAGGGAGCGGGGACTTGGACCTCGTGGCGCGGCACGTGGCGGCGGCCGATACCCGGTCGCTCCTCGCTCCCGTCGTCGCGATGGCCGTCTTCGGTATCTCGTACGTCGTCATCAAGTTCGGGTTGAACCGGTTCCCGGACCCTGTCGCCGGAACCGCTGTCGCGCAGACGACAGCCCTCGCCGCGTTCCTGTGCATCTTCCTATGGTCGCCGGGGGCCAGGCGTCAAGTCCGCTCGGTCAACCGACCCGCGCTGGGGCTGTTCGTGGTCGCCGGCGTCGTAACCGCCAGCGCGCAACTCGCGAACTTCTTCGCGCTCGATCTCGGCAGCGCCGTCACCGTGATCCCGTTATTCAACACCTTTCCACTGCTCGTGCTCGTCCTGACGTACGCCATCGCACGCGAGGTCCCCCGGTCCGCGACGGTGCTCGTCGGCGTCCTCGCAATCGTCGGGGGGTCCGTTCTCATCGAGGTGTTCTAGGGTTTCGAGGACCGCCGCGGAACCGGGCGGTCGGGTGATACCCACCCTCAGAAGTCGAAGAGGTCTCTGGCCGTTTCCGACATGATCTTCTCCCGGTCGGCCGCCGCCGGGACGACGGCTTCGACGTCCCCGACGGCGGTGTCGAACTCCTCCATGTCGAACGGGTAGTCCGTCCCGAACACGAAGCGGTCGATTCCGACGGTCTTGAGGGCCGCTTCCAAGGCGGGTTGGTGGAACGAGATCGTATCGTAGTAGAACTCCTGGAGGTATTCGACGAACGGCTTGGTCGGCGGCGCGTCGGGGTCGTTGATCTCGCGGCGGCCCTTGTCGATCCGGCCGGCCAGATGGAGCAACGCGCCGCCCATGTGCGAGATGACGAGGTCGAAGTCGTGGGCGTCGAAGAAGCCGTCGTAGATCAGCCGGGCGACCTGGAGGGTCGTATCAGTCGGAAAGATCACGAGCGGATTGAGGATCGTCTCCGCCGGCCCGAGCGTGTCGCTGAGCACGTTACCGTGGGGATGGATGAACGCCGTCAGCCCCAGTTCGTCAACCCTGTCGAACACCGGCGCGAGTTCCGGGGCCGACAACCTGTCGCCGTTGATCGAAGTGGGCAACGCGATGCCGCTCAGATCCAGATCGCCGGCGATCCGGTCGACTTCGACGAGGGCTTGCTCGGGTTCGCGGAGCGGGAGCATACCGAGTCCGGCGAACGCGTCCGGATAACGGGACTCCAGATCGGCGTACCCGTCGTTGATAGCCCTGACCAGTTCTGTCGACTGCTCGGGGTGAACGCGTCGGAGATGGGGTTCGGCGTCGAGACCGAGGCCACCGTCTTCTCGATATCGTGTTCGTCCATCCACTCCAGTCGCGAGTCCATGTCGTAGAACCCCTCGTCGAGGGGGATTCGGTTGCCGCCGATACCGGCCGCACCGGACCGCTGATGGACCATATACAGCTGGTCGTCAACCGACTCGATACCGACCGGCGTCTCCCACTCGAGGAGGAGATCAACGAACGGTTCCGGCGTACAGTGGTTGTGCACATCTATCCGCATGGGAACGGTATCCAACCCGGCTATGATAAAATTGTGGGAGGGTCGGACGGGCAGAACGGTGAGATCCGACGGGGAGACTCTCGGAACACGACCTGCCAACGCAGTCATACCACCCTTCGTATCTGGCCACAACCGGCCGAGTACTCCCAATCGCATTGCCAGGGGACCATCTCCGACCGACGAGTTCATCGCCTTCACGATCAGGTCGCCGTCGGTCGCGTTCGACTGTGTTTTTGATGTTTTTATGCTGGAGACGGTGGCTCCCAGTGGATCCCTTCGTCCGTTCCTCAACACCCATCGTCCGTTACAACGCTCTCGCGGAACCAGTACCGAGCATCACCCCGTCTCGGTTGGCGATCCGTCCGGACGTGTGTGAGGTGGGCGCAAACACAACGACTTTAGCACCCAAAGGTGGAGAGAGAGCCGATGAGTAGTGATACCATGCAGGTCGCACAGGTGCCCAGCCCCGGCGCGGAGTTCGAACTGGTCGAGCGCGAGATTCCGGTCCCGGGTCCCGACGAGGTCCGGGTCTCCGTCGAAGCCTGCGGCGTCTGTCACAGCGATACGTTCGTCAGAGAAGGATCGTGGTCCGGTATCGAATATCCCCGCGTTCCCGGCCACGAGGTGGCCGGCCGCATCGACGCTGTCGGCGATGCCGTGGAGGAGTGGTCCGCGGGAGAGCGGGTCGGAGTCGGCTGGCACGGCTCTCACTGCTTCACCTGTGCCCCCTGCCGCAGCGGGGAGTTCATCGACTGCACGAACGAGCAGGTGACCGGTATCGACACCGACGGCGGCTACGCAGAGTACGTGATCGCGTCACAGCACGCACTGGCACGGGTTCCTGACGACCTCGACTCGATCGACGCCGCACCGCTGTTGTGTGCGGGGGTCAGCACCTTCAACGTCCTCAGGAAGAGCAACGCACGGATCGGCGACGTGGCGGCAGTCGTCGGGATCGGGGGCTAGGTCACCTCGGCATCCAGTTCGCCCGGGCGGGCGGATTCGAAACGGTCGCGATCTCACGGGGAAGAGAGAAACACGACCTCGCGTTGGACCTCGGGGCGGATCACTACATCGACGCGGCTGCGTCGTCCCCGGCCGAGCAACTGATGGCTCTCGGCGGCGCGTCAGTCGTCATCGCGACCGCGCCGTCCACGGAGGCGATCGAAACAGCGCTCCCGGGACTAGCAGTTGAAGGAGAGCTCTATCCGCTGGGCGTGCCCGAGAACCGGTTCGGCGTCGACGTCGTCGACCTGATCGAGAACCAGCGATCGGTGCACGGTCACTCGTCCGGGACGGCACGTGAGTCACAGGACGTGCTCGAATTCAGTGCTCTCAGATCGATCGCGCCGATGGTCGAGACGTTTCCCCTCGCCGAGGCCGAGACTGCCTATCAACGGATGAAGGATCAGGCGGTCGAGTTCAGGGCCGTCCTCGTTCCGGGTGCCTGAGTCTCGGGCGTTCTGGTCGGATCACGAACAGGATGCGGGAGTTTCGGACCGACAGGCGACGGCTAGCGGCTGAGTCACACCGATCGGGACGGCCAGTCAGAAGACCCCGTCGGAGTGACAACGCGGAGGATCGACACCGAAGGTGGGGCTTTCCCCTCGAACTCTCGTAGCGTCGATGGCGTCCCCGTCACGACGATGGATGTGACGAGACGTACGGATCGATGGTGCCACAAGGCGACCAAGTGGCTGCCGTGAAGTCGTCCGGTTTTTCGAGGTCACGCCGAATGCGGTTCGGTCGTCACCGTTAGGCCATCGACTCGTAGGTGATGTATTCGGCCCAGTTCTCGTTCGTCTGGCCGATCTCCACGAACCGGTCGAGCGCGTTCCGGTCGGTCTGGATCCACTCGTCGTCGAGCGCGTACTCCTCGTACACGGACGGCATCTCGGGCGGTTCGAGGTCGTTCGTGTTGTTCTCGAGGAGGATTTCGTACTCCGTCGCGAAGGTCGCCTCCTGTTCGTTTGCGACGCCGAGGGCCTCGATCATCGCGTCGCTCTGCGTGACGATCCCGACCGGGTCCTCGTGGAAGAGTTTCATCGCCTCGCGCATCGCGTCGTGGTACACCTGACAGACCTCGGTGTTCTCCTCGAAGTACTCCGTTCGAGTCACCTGGTTTTCGAGCGGGACTTGACCGAAGCCGAGTTCGCTCAGCGATTCGCCGAAGTGGAACAGCGGTACTGCCTCGGGTGGGGAGGTCGAATAGAACGGTGCGCCGCCGAGCATCGGGGAGGAGAGACCGGCGGCCAGTTCGCCCTCCACGACCAGTTGACACATCGCGAAGTAGTCCGCGGTGACGATGTTGAAGTCGGCATCCTCCTGCTGGAAGGTGTAGTCGTAGTTCTCCTCGATGGTGATCTGCACACCGAGCGTCGAACCGGACCCCCACCCGTCGATACCGAACGGTTCGCCCGACTCGGCGAGGGCGTCGATGGAGGCTTCCACGCTTCCCGTGTTGTCGGGGTCGTAGTCGCCGCCGCCCGCGACCACCAGTTCGGCGGCCTGCGGGACGACTTTGCCGAAGACGGTGATCGGGATGTCCTCGTTCGGCCCGAGTCGACTCGCTTCGAGCGAACCGAACTGGGCGATTTGGGCCTGGCCGGAGGAGAACAGCGGCACGTCGTCCCACGTTCGCTCGTCGTTGAACGTGGTATCGACACCGTGTTCGTCCTTGTACTTCTGTATCAGGTCCTCGTTTTCCATGATGTCCCCGAGAACCGCCCACCATCCCGTCGGTGGGTAGGTAATCGTCACCTCGTCGGGGAAGTTACTACCGCCGCCCGTCGATTCACCGTTGCTGCCTCCTCCGTCGCCACCATCGCCACCACCGCCACCACCGCTACCACCGCCGCCATCGCTACCACCGTCTCCACCATTGCCGCCATTACTACCACCGCTCCCACCATTGCCACCATCGCTGCCTGTACATCCCGCGAGACCGATTCCGGCGACACCCACGCCGGTGGTCTTCAGGAACGTTCGCCGGTTTACGCTACGGTCGGTCCGCGCAGTTCGATTGCTATCATTTACCATGGGGATTACCCTGCCGGGATGTATACACACAACATTATATATGTGACGAATCTTGGCGTTCAACTATTTAATAGTTCGTAAAATCACGGTTGGGAGGTGAACAGTATCCTGATGGCCGCCGGGTAGTTTCGGCTTCTCTCGTACGCGTGTCCGACCAGTCGCCAGCACGAGAGTGAAACTTGGGTTCTCCAGTCCAGTTCGACGGCTCGAACGGCGTGAAACCGATGCAACCGTCCTACACACCGTTCCTCGCGGCTCGTCCGGAATCGCCGCTACACTTATTTTCGCCGTACGAATAGTTGACTACGCATGACATCGCGCCTCCTCGGTTGGCCGCTCATCCTCGGTAGTTTCGGCCTCGTCTTCGGACTCATCGTCGGTCAAGCGGCGATATCGGTGGGAGACGTCTCGACGTTGGGCGGTCCGTGGGGCCCAGCAGCCGGCAGCGTTCTCGGTGTCCTGTTGGGTCTGTACTTCGAATACACGTAGGTGACAGTGGCCGATCGTGGTCCCGTGAATGACCTCCCGGAGGTCGTCGCCGGCATCGACGAATCTTCCCGAGGAGCGTCTCCGAGAGGTCATGGACGAGGGGGACTACGTCGGAGAAGACGACGTCGTCACAATCGTCTGGCTCTCCCTCCGTCTCGAAAAGCCGCTCCTCGTCGAGGGTGAACCAAGGAGCGATTAGACGGAAGGTGGGAACGTGCTCGCCGAACGGTTCGACACCGAACCGACCCGGTTGCGGTGTGAGGAAGGGCTGACGGCCGAAAGCTCACTGGTCGAGTGGAGCGACACCAAACAGCTGTGGATCCACGCCACCGAGAGGAGCGGACACTTACTCGTACGTCACGGTCTGGAGGTTGACTTCGCACACGTTGGCCGCGTTGATCACCTGCTGTGGCAGTTCCTCCTCGAACCGCTCGCCCTGGAGCCTACTCACCGGGCCAGTGACGGCGATCGCCCCGGCGACATCGCCGTCGGGTCCGACAATCGACTTACCGACCGCCCGTATGCCGTGTATGAACTCCTGATCACCGTAGGCGTGGCCCCGCTCTCGGACCTCGTCTAACTCCTCGAACAGGATGTCGCGGTCGATGATCGTGTTCCGGGTGTACTGAGTCATCCCCCGCTCGTCGAGTATGGCATGTACCTCGTCGTCAGACATAGAGGCCAAGATACACTTTCCAGTACCAGTACAGTGGAGGTGGTCAAGTGGCCCTTCCCGTTTCTTCTCGTGGTACTCGGCCCCAACTGCCTCCGAACCGTAGTGCTCGTAGGGGTAGAACATCTGGCCGTTGTGCTCGATACCGAGGTGAGCACATTCGCCCGTCTCTCGGGCTAACTTTTCGACCTGATCTTTCGACGCCTGATAGAGATCGGACCGGTTGCGCACGTACTCTCCAAGGGTGAGCATCTGCGGACCGAGGTCGTACGTGTGGCCGTCTTGAACGACGAACCCCGCCAGTTTCAACGTCGCGAGGTGGGTGTGAACCGACGGCTGGGAGAGGGGCACCCGTTCGGTCAGTTCGGAAACCGTCGCTCCCTGCAGCTCCCGAATGAGTTTGATGATGTTGGTGGTCTGAGCGACGGATTTTATGGTCCGGGGGTTGGTATTGTTCGTCACGGCATCGCTTGGAGGGGAACCGGCAAAAGTGTATTGGTAATATCAAATCGAAAGGGCCACTCGCCGTCTGGCGGGCGATAACGCAACCCGTGTCGGGACCGAGGAGACACCTGCTCCGCCGAGAACCCGTTCTCCGCGTGGATCGGTGATCGTCGTGTGTCAGTGTCAGAGACGAGCGTAAACACGAGGCCCCCCGATCCCGGTCGACCCTTTCGACGTACGTCGGTTTCTCCATACCGTACCACGACCTGTGTGTCAGTCCGAAAGCCCATATCGAGAGTGTATTGGTAATACCAAATATTCATCTTCATTCCATATGGATTCGATCGGATACAACGAGACGCCGGAGAGTCGGCGATAATATCACCACTCGTTGGCCGAAAATCAACGCTCAATCGGACGAAACAGGTTCCGAACGGGGGTGATTACTCGTATCCACCGTCCACACTCGCGATCGAGGACGCAACGACCGCCGAGTCGATGTTATTGACTATACCAAATACAATATTTTATCATTAGATACAGTGCAGACAAATTCCAGGAGATTTTTCTGGATATACCGTGTGAAATACGAACTAGTAATAGATGTAGTGGGAAAAATATCGGTTCGATTACTGATCTGTATCGAATTGTTATTATCAAATCACTGTGAAAGTGATTGTCTATCGCCCTCGGCCCTCGATATCGAGTTCCGCGGCACCGTCACGCCCGACCAGTCTGGTGAACGAACGCTTCGTCTCCTTCTTCGGTGTCGTCACCCGCTTCGATGAGAACACGAGAGTGCGCCGTTAGCACTCTCGAAGACCGATGCTCGGTCGCGACTGAAGTGTCTCCGTGAAGTTACACTCGCCGCTGCAGTCTACAGCGTCGAGCAGGCTGTCAGATAACGGAGAGAGCAGAGAATTACTTACGTTTAGGTGTAATTTCTTGGTGCGGCCATAGATTACACGCATACAACTGTAAGTATAGGGTTCGAGATGACCAACGGCTTCACCCTCGTGAGCACATGCTTATCTGCTATGAGACCAGGAAAGAGAATAGAACCGTTTTTGCCTGTAGGACCTCGACTCGCTCCGCAGATATCACGAAGAGTGTGACCCCGCGACACCGCGGGACAGATTACTTGGAACAAGCCGAAGGATTGTCTCGCCAACGACGTCGACTGGCGGTCGCTCATCGAGCGCTCGCTGCGGTCGTTGAACGGGGTAGAAGCGTAAGATAAATGCAATATCACGGGCGACGAGAACCCGACTTCCGACCCACGTGTAGAAGCGGTCGACAGCGAGCAACAACGTCGAGTCAGCTGTATTGCCGTATACAACCACGACCATTCGCCGTCCATTTTTATCAGCGGGTTCGTCGTCCGCGACCACGTCGGCTGCGCCGGTCTCAGAGATCGTAGATTTCTGAGGCTCGCGTCTCAAACTGGTCTAACTGGACGGTGCCGCGCGAACGGCACGATGTCAGACCTCCTTACGCGTCGAATGCCCCACCTGCGTACGTGAAACCACCGTTCACAGCGGGAGGATGCTATACCAATTCGCGGCCGAGGGAAGTTGAGACTACACCTCGTTTTCTGCGAGACACCGTTATGTTCGGCGTGCATCCATTGGGTGGCGCCATCCCTGTAGGAAATCGCACCGAGAATCCGCTGAATCGGTCGATTCCCGTTCACCTCGTCTAGCGAATCGTGTGATTGCTCGACCGGTACCTGCCCGGAGACGCTGACTCGGTGTGGACGGCGGCACCGTCTAGTGAAGGAATGAACAGGTCGAAGAGCTAGTGACGCATGTACTCCCAGACCTGTTTAAACACTTGGTAGACACCGATACGCTCGACTGTCGGCAGCGGGAGCGGACGCCCGTCAGGACGTTCGCCGTCTAACGCCTGACGCGGGACTTTCTTTCGGTGAAACAGACACGGTTCTTCGGCTTATTGGCGTCAGACGGTCGTTTCAGGCAATCCGGACGTGAATTCGTCGGTCGGCGTTCACCGGCCCGGTTCTCGACGCGACTCCGCCAGTGGTATTACGACCATACGTCTGTAACGCTTTGATCTCGTCGACCGACCTTGGAGCGACCTCGTCAGTCGTCGGTTCGTGCGACTCGGCAGAACACGCCCGTCGGGACTCGTCTGAACAGAGAGGCTAGTCGTACACGAGATTGACTTCGATGACGTTCGCCGCCTGTTTGACCGTGTCAATTATCTCGCTCTCGGCGTCGGGCGACGTCATCCGGTTGATCGGCGCGGTGATACTGATGGCCGCCTCGCGCCGGTCACCGGTCTCGATCGGAACGCCGACGCACCCGGTTCCGTCCACTCGCTCCTCTTTGTCGTAGGCGATCCCGCGCTCTCGGATCACTTCCAGTTCGTCGAACAACGCCTCTCGGTCGGTGATCGTGTTGTCCGTCTCCTGGGGCAGTCCGTGCCTCTCGAGTATCGCTTCGACGCGCGTGTCCGACAGACTCGACAGGAGTGCCTTACCGATCGCCGTCTGGTGGAGATAGACGCGTTTCCCGAGACTTGTGTCCAGACTCACCGCCCGGTCCCCGCTGGTCGTGTGAATGTAGATCCCGTAGCCGCGTTCTTCGACCATCAGGTTGGCGAGTTCCCCGGTCTCGACCGCCATCCGCCGCACCTCGGGTTTCGCCACCTCGTAGATGCCGTCGTAGCGCTGTGCGATCCCGCCGAGTTCGAGACAGCGCAGACCGATGCGGTACTCGTCGTGGCGGAAGACGACGAATCCACCCTCTTCCAGCGTGTTGAGGTGTTTGTAGATCGTGCTCTTCGCGAAATCGAGATCCGCCGCCAGTTCCGAGAGCGTCGCCCCGCCGTCACGCGCCTCTATCCCCGAGAGCACCGCCAACGAAGTCTCGGTCGCTCGGACCGAGTCCGTCTTTGCCTTTCTCATCACTTTGCGAATCTTGATCCGACCGAATAAGTGTTGTCGTCGGGATCCGATTCCACCTCTCTCGGACCCGTGCGTGGATTCTGTCGGCGATACTGTTCGGCGGATCCGACCGCACGCGGATGTACCCCTCCTCGCATCCGTTCGGAATGGGGAAACGAGCCTCATGGCTGATGAGTATACGCACTCGACAGTAATACGTTAAAATCCGGTGAAATCCGTCTATCGCCGTTCGATTCCCTGCTGATTTATCGATAAGTACGGGCTTCGTGCGGTCAGACGACTAGCAGTTCCCCGCCGATAGTTATCTAGTCAACCCTTCCTATTTCCTCACGTCGAACGTGCTCGGAGATGAACAGTTCTTCCGGCAGAAACACGCTCGTCCCCCATGCGATATCTTTAATCGTCTCGAGTGAGGTGGACCACACGTCACATGAGCGTTAAACGGCACTACGAACGAGAGTTCGTCAGAACGTTCTTCACCTCGCCGACGGCGGTCAAGGGCGAAGACGACTCCGCGAAGATGATCCGAAGCGCGTCGCAACTCAGCGGGATGAGCGCGCCCGACGTCTGGGTTCCAGACAACGAGGACGCAACGGCACCATCGATGCGTGATGAGGGTGTCCAGAACATCGTCGACGTCGTCTCGGAGAACGGCGCGGACTTCCCCGGTGAGATTCACCCGCGGATGGTGTGGCACCGCGAGTCGCCGGCGACTCGCTATCAGGGCTTTCAGCACATGCTGGAGATAGCCGACCCGGAGAAGGGAGCGATCCAACACATCGACGGCTTCGTCATCCCCGAAGTCGGCGACATCGACGACTGGAAGAAGGCCGACGAGTTCTTCACCATCGTCGAGAACGAATACGGTCTCGAAGAAGGCAGTCTCTCGATGTCAGTCATCGTCGAGAGCGGGGAAGCCGAGTTGGCGATGGGCGACCTCCGCGAGGAGATGGGCAAGCCCTCGAACAACCTCGAACGCCTGTTCCTCCTCGTCGACGGCGAAGTCGACTACACGAAGGACATGCGCGCGATGACGCCGACCGGTGAACTCCCGGCGTGGCCGGAACTCCGCCACAACACCTCGCGAGGCGCGAGTGCGGCCGGTCTCATCGCCGTCGACGGTCCCTACGACGACATCCGCGACGTCGAAGGCTACCACGAACGGATGCGGGACAACCAAGCCAAGGGGATGCTCGGCATCTGGTCGCTCACGCCCGGTCAGGTGGTCGAAGCCAACACGGCACCGCTCCCGCCGAAGACGGGGAGTTGGCTCCTCGAAGTCGATAACAGATCGGTCGAACTCGTCGAGGAAGACGGGCGGCAGGTCTACGACGGGGACGACGTCTCTCTCGAAGAGACGGGCGACGGCTACACCCTCCGCGTCGGGAGCGACGAAGACGAACTCGACGACGACGAACTCCGCGAGACGCTGCTGGACATGACTGCGTACGTCCCCAGCATGGACGACATCGTGGACTCGATGGAGGAGTTCGAGGCGGCCAAGGAGGCCGGGAAGGGCGCTATCGCCATGACGCAGTCGACGACGATAGTCATCGACGGCATCGAAGTCGAAATACGCAAAGACCGGATGTGGGACGAAGCCACCTATCAGGCGGCGCAGACACCGATCACGCTGTTCCAAGACGTCTACGAGCACCGTCCCGACCAGCACAACGAACTCGCGGAGATGTACGGATCGGACGTCGTCGAACGCGCGACCGACGTCGGTAACTGAGCGGCGTTACAGGGAGCGTCTCCGTCTCTCCTCGAAGCCAGCGAGACGGGATGTTCCCGCGTTACGGGATTCCGACGGGGGTAGCGGGCCTGTTCAGTCGTCGAGCGGTTCGATGAGTTCGACGAGGTGGCCATCCGGGTCCTCCACGAACGCGGTGTACGCTCCCGCCTCCGGTTGGGGACCGGGTTCTTTCTCGACCCCGTAGTGGTCGATCCGTTCGACCGTCTCGTCCACGTCCTCGACGCCGAGGGCGAGGTGGTCCCACCCGGTACCCATCTCGAACTCCGTCTCGTTCTTGGTCTCGGACAGTTGGAGTTCGACGCCGCTCCCGTCGGCCACGTAGTAGTTCGTCGTCTCGTCGTCCGCCGTGGTGAACTGCCACGACTCGGAGAATCCGAACTGCTCGTAGAACGCGATCGACTCCGCGGCGTCTGCCACGTTCAGACACATGTGCAGTATCGTTGCGTCGGACATATCCCATGTCAGAGATGGCGCGTGAAATATGTGTGGGATATCAGCACGTCGCGTGTGCCTCCCCAACACAATGTTTATTTATTGTCGAATACGAGAAAGATTCATGACTATCGAAGACGGCGCAGCTACTTGGTCTGCCACAGAGTTGGACCAGCCTCGCCCGGACGTCGCGGAGTACCGCGAACTGGCGAGCGAGTTGCGCTCGCGAGTCGATGGGAGGGTGGAGTTCGACGAGTACACGCAAGTCCTCTACGCGACCGACGGCAGTATCTACAGCGCGCGACCCGCCGGGGTCGTGTACCCGACGGACATCGACGACGTGCAGTCGGCGGTGGAGGTGGCGACGAACCACGGCGTCCCGATACTCCCGCGCGGGACGGGGTCGTCGCTCGCGGGACAGACGGTGGGTCCCGGGTGTGTCGTGTTGGACGTCTCGCGGCACATGGACGGCGTCCTCGATATCGACCCCGAAGAACAGACCGCACGGATCCAACCCGGCGTCGTTCAGGACGACTTAGACGACGAACTCGCGGACTACGGCCTGAAGTTCGCGCCGGACCCGGCGTCGTCCAACCGCGCGACGGTCGGCGGTGGGATCGGGAACAACTCCACCGGGGCGCACTCGGTCCGCTACGGCATCACCGACGCGTACACCGACGCCGTGACGGCCGTTCTCTCGGACGGATCGGTCATCGACGCCCGCGAAGTCGTGATCGACTCTCCGGAGTGGGAGGACATCGTCTCGAAGGACGACCGCGAGGCGCACATCTACCGCACCGTCCGCGAGGTGGTCGAGGAGAACGCGGACGAGATCGAGACCCGGTACCCCGACCTGAAACGGCGAGTCACGGGCTACAACCTCGACCGGGTCGTCTACGAGAACACCGACGGAGAGCGCGTGATGAACCTCGCGAAACTGTTCGTCGGGTCCGAAGGGACGCTCGGCGTCATCGTCGAGGCCGAACTCTCGCTCGTGACCGTTCCCGAGGAGACGGCGCTCGCGCTGTACTGCTTCGACGACTTGGTGAAGGCCATGCAGGCCGTTCCGGTCGCACTCGAGTACGACGTGAGCGCCGTCGAGTTGATGGACGACGAGGTGTTCCGACTCGCCGCCGACTCCGACGGCTACGCGCAGTACGTCGAACCGATCCCCGAGGGGACGGAGGCGGCCCTCATGCTCGAATACGACTCGGAACTCCACGCGGACTTCGAGGAGGCCATCGCGGCCACGAACGACCGGTTCCTCGACGACGGCGAGGCGTTCGCCGTCGTCGAAGCGTACACGGACGAAGAGCAAGCCGACATCTGGAAGCTCCGTAAGGCCGCGATTCCGCTGTTGATGGGCATGGACGGCGACCCGAAACCCTACCCGTTCATCGAAGACGCAACCGTTCCACCGGCCGAGTTGGCCGAGTACGTCCAGAAGTTCGAAGACGTCCTCCACAATCACGACACGTCGGCGGCTTACTTCGCGCACGCGGGGTCGGGGACGCTCCACATCCGACCGATTCTGAACCTGAAAGAAGAGGCGGGAATCGAGGCGATGCACTCCATCACCGACGACGTGACCGACCTGGTCCTCGAACACAACGGTTCGTTCTCGGGCGAACACGGCGACGGGATGGCTCGCACCGAATTCACGCCGAAGATGTACGGCGACGACCTCTGGCGGGCGTTCAAGGAGGTAAAAACCGCGTTCGATCCCGAGTGGTGGATGCACCCCGGCAACGTCGTCTACCGCGACGGTTCGGACGACGTCGGACCGGATACGGACCGCGGCGTGGGCGCGGACATGCGCGAGAACCTGCGGTACGGGGCGGCGTACCAGTCGATAGAGCCGCAGACGACGCTCGACTTCTCCGAGGAGGGGGGATTCTCGCACCTCGTCGAACTCTGTAACGGCTGTGGCACCTGCCGGCAGACGGGCGAAGAGGTGATGTGTCCCACGTACCGCGCGTCGAAAGAGGAGGTGCAGACGACGCGCGGGCGGGCGAACCTCCTGCGCTCGGCCATCAGCGGCGATTTGCCCGAAGAGGAGATTCACTCGGATCGATTCCAGTCGGAGGTGTTGGATCTCTGCATCGGGTGTAAGGGGTGCAAGAGCGACTGTCCGACCGGCGTCGACATGGCGAAACTGAAGACCGAAGTGAAACACCAGCACCACGAGAAGGCGGGCGTCGACCTCCGCGAGCGCCTGTTCGCAAACATCGACACCGCGTCGAAGGTGGGATCGATGCTGGCACCCGTCTCGAACTGGGCGACCGAGATACCGGGCGCGCGGACCGTCATGCAGAGACTGTTCGGTATCGCACCGGAGCGGGAACTGCCTCGCTTCCGCCGGGAGACCCTTCGGCACTGGTTCGCGGCGCGCGGCGGGTCGTCGATCGACCGGGCCGACGCCGAGCGTCGAGTCGTCCTGTTCCCCGACACGTACACGAACTACTCGTATCCCGCGGCGGGCAAAGCGGCCGTCGAAGCGCTCGAAGCGGCGGGCGTACACGTCGTCATTCCCGGCGACACCGCGCCGTCGGGTCGGGCCGCCTACTCGACGGGGATGCTCGACCTCGCCGCCGAGCGAGCGCGGACGAACGTCGACCGGATGGCGAACGCCGTGGCCAACGGCTGGGACATCGTTTTCGTCGAACCGTCCGACGCCGTGATGTTCCAAGACGAGTACCGAGACTTGCTCGACGGCCGAGACGTCGAACTCGTCGCCGAGAGCGCCTACGGGGTCTTGGAGTATCTCGACGTTCACCGTCTCGACGAGTCGCTCCCGGTCGAAGACAGAACGTCCGGTGTGGCGGGCTCACTGAGCTATCACGGACACTGCAACCAGAAAGCGACGAACAAGGACCATCACGCGGTTGGCGTCCTTCGCCGCGTCGGGTACGACGTCGCCCCCCTCGACTCGACCTGTTGCGGGATGGCCGGGAGCTTCGGGTACCACGACGAGCACTACGACCTCTCGAAGGCCATCGGTCGCCTCCTGTTCGAGGAGGTCGACGAGAGCGATGGCGAACGGGTCGTCGCACCCGGCGGGTCGTGTCGTTCGCAGCTAGGTGATCGCGACGGGACCGACGATATCCCGCCACACCCCATCGAAGCGGTCGCCGAGCGCCTGTAGTCAGGCCGTCGGGCGACCGCCGCCGTCATCCTTCCGAGTCGATGAAAAACGACTCGAATGTGTGTATGATAGATAGGTCCGATCGAGAACAGCGCCGTGCCGAACTTAAGAATACAGAACTCTCTGTATATTATCTCGCTGCCAAATTTTGACAGCAGTATCCAGACAGAAGAGGAACAGTCTCCCGGTGATGAGAAACAAGTCGGAACCGAAAACGATTTTCGCCAGCGATACTGAGTGGGATCACTCTTGGACTCCTCGGGATACGTTGCCCACTACACGACCGATTCCGATTTTTTCGACTCCCGTCAGAGAGCGAGATCGTGAAATGTCACGATGGAAGAACGATGAGCGCTGCCCTACCGCAATCACGTCCGAACTCGAACGGAAGGACCTCGAAGAGAGGCTTTGATATCTAAACACTTATCTCGATACATCACTCGAAGCGCGGTACAGCGGAGACGTGAGGGCAAAGCGGCGCTCTCTCCTGACGGGCCACCGAAACCGTTTCCAACATCGGCTTAGTCGACGCCGATACGGCCCGAGGAGTCCGACGGTGAGCGCGAACGATTGAACGAACTGATGATGGATCACGACGAGTTCTTCGATGAATTCGGCGCGCTGGGCGAGTCCACCTACGCGGATGGCGCCATCCCGAAACCGTATGCGTGGCACCTTCCCCGATGGTATATCAAATCTGGCCAATTGGCTGCTCTCGATACTCTTCAAGAGCAGGTTCACTAGCCGCTGCTTCTCGGACGAATTATCCACATCAATTTCCCCAATTTTCAATGTATCCCCTTGAACTATTCCGAGGTCATCAACAGTTGAAATATCGAATTTTTGTAACTCTGAAACACTGATCCCAGTTGCTCGAAGGCCGACCAGAATTATCTCTTCTTGCGTCAGTTCAGCTACCATATCCGCCTGTGGTTCGTTCAATTTCCTAGATTTGAATCTATTTCACCTCCGGAATTGAGAAAGCAGGATGAATCCCCCTCTCCATGCACGATTGTTTTTAACCGTCTAAAGCGTACGCTAAACGGGGCTGGTATAGCCCCAGCACGCCTCTATCACAGAGGTGGCGATCGGGTTAGTGCTCCACAGCCTCTCAAAGCGAGAGCACTAACCTGGCCGTTGACCTGGATTTCAGCCAGGCCGTTCATTTCTCATATTGCCATTGTTAGTCTCTGGTATGGAGTGATAGAAGTTAAAACCCTAGTAGAACTATCCCATTTTTATGAAAAACCTTTAATTTAGTAGGTATTTTTGTCTTTTCAATACACTCTTGCACACTCGATCAAAGGCTTTAGCGAAAAAGCGTGTGAAATTTCACACCGAATTGCTTTCACATAGCCTTGCTATTTGAGTTACATATTCGTCGACACCTTATATATGTTTATTTTCAAACAGAATAGACAGATGATATCTATTAATGACGGGTGAAGATTTAAAATATGAGATTGTCACGGTGTTGGTTCCACGGTCTCCGCGATGGAGACAACAGTCTACCACAACTCACGGCAAAGTTAACGTGACTTCAACCATTGCAGAGATGAAGGCCGTTCGTCTGACTTCACTCCTCGCACCACCAACTGCCAACAGCTCATTTCAATTCAATCAAGAGCACCGAATCTCTCCTCCCGCATCAACTCAGCGACACGATCCAGATACTGAAACGCCATAAGCAGAGGATTCTCACGTGTGGATGCTCGGATGGTACAACGTGGGCACGTCATCTGCGTCCAGAACTCCTTGAGTCGCCGCTCGATGCTCACATCAAGTGGCTCCCTCTCAGTTCGAACACGCCACACTCGACGCGCTGGCCGCGCTGGCGAATCAACCGGCCGGACGCTGCTGACATAAAAAATATTCCGCCGATACTCGCCGGAATGCACCGAATATTGGGCTGCTCCACGCTGCTACGTACGAACGACGCGAGAGCAACCGATGTCCTACGAACCACCGGCCCCCGGCGAACCTCGTAACACCGACGAGCCTCGCAATAGAGACTTGGACGTTGCCACGTAAGACGAAGCGCTGTCTGGGAAAAAGGAATGTGAGAGTCGTCTCGAGGAGATATCAGACCGATTGGGGAGGGAAGACACCCACCCACGTTTCCGTCGTAACTTGAGGCTGTGAAGGAGGTAGGACCGATACTAAGTCCATCACACCCCCCATGTTTCCGTCGTTTCCCTACGACAGCGTAGGACGAGACCAAGATCAGTAGTATACAGATATTAGCAATATTATGTTAAAGATTATCTAGATATAAACTAAGATCTGTCTGACATAGATTAAAATAGTATCAGTGAGAAACGCTCATTAAGCATGCTTCGCTTGGTATAAGGAGAAGAGGTACTTCGCTCTCCTCAGGCGAAACAAACCTCTTTAGATCTTCCTTCAGACGTCTATTTGTGGACGGCAATAGCGCTCTTGTCCCGGTTCTTCCGTCGTGGACGTCCTCTTCAACTCCCCTCCCCTGCCGGTATGCGATTACGACGGAAATGTAGGGTGTGTGGGTACGAGCTTCGAAATCATGACCACGCTACCGTCTCTAGGTTTTCTACCCCTACGTCGGAAATGCGGTTATATTATCAGTAGTCCGATTTCACCGAATTAAGCCATTTTACGGCTGATCCTGGATAAGTAACGTCGGAAACGTGGGGTGGTTTCCTCCACTAGATTTATACTCCATCCGCTCACATCGTGTGATACTTAATGACGCCCGACTCTTCACCCAGTTCTGTCGACGACCCACTGTTTGAATCCGGGCATCGTATCTTCGCGAACAAGGATCTCCTGAAAATCGGTCACGTTCCGGAAGCTGACCGGATCGTCGGTCGCGATGAGGAGATCTCGAAACTCGCCAAACGTCTCAACGGCGCTGTCCACGGGTACTCTCCAGAGAACGTGATGATCTACGGGAAGACAGGGACTGGTAAATCTCTTGTTTCAAAACACGTCAGTCAACGGGCGCAAAATGCCGCCCAAGACGGTGTAGAGATTGGAACAGCGTATATTGATTGTGCTGAGGACAATACCGAGACTCAAGCTGTCTCATCTCTTGCGGCGAAATTGAACGATGAATCAACTACTGGAATCACCGTCCCTCACACTGGTCTCAGCACGTCGAAGTATTACAAACTCCTCTGGAAGACGCTTGACGCACAATTTGATTCTGTGATCATCATCTTGGACGAGATCGATCTAATGAATGACGATAGCGTCCTGATGAAACTCTCACGAGCTGAGGAAGCAGGGAAGATTAACTGTAGTGTAGGCATCATCGCGATCAGTAACAAGATTCAGTATGTCGATAACGTCAACGAGCGCGTGAAAAGCAGCTTCCAGCACAAGGAACTGTTCTTCAAACCGTACGATGCGAACCAGCTTCGCGAAATCATGTTCAATCGGGAGGACGCCTTCCAGGACGACGTTCTTTCCGAGGACGTGATTCCGCTCTCAGCTGCTTTTGCTGCGCAGGAACACGGCGACGCTCGGAAGGCGATTGATATTCTTCGTCATGCTGGGGAGGTCGCATTTGAGGCCGGTGCAGAGCAAGTGACGGAGGAACACGTTCGGCAAGCTCAGCAACATGCCGAAAAGGACCGGTTTAGAGAACTCGTGAACGGTGCGCCCACGCAAGCGAAAGCCGCGCTACTCGCACTGACCGAATTAAGCGTCAACTCCAACGACGAAGCCTTCCTCACGAGCCGGGTGTACGACCAGTACGAACGAATCTGCAACCACCTCGATATGGACATCCTCTCGGTTCGACGATTCCGCGACATTCTAAAAGAACAAGCGTTCCTCGGGGTCATCGAAATTGAAAAGATCAACAAGGGTAGTGCAGGTGGAATTCATCTTCAGAACCGTCTCATCGAAGACCTGCAAGTCGTTCGCGAAACGATCCTTGAGGACAGTCGGATGCAGGACTGGACTCGAGAGTAGCTTCTCCCCACTCACTGGACTCCCTGAACGACGGAAATGTGGGGTGAGGCGTAAGGAAACGACGGAAATGAGGGGGCCAAAAGTTACGACGGAAACGTGGGGTTCGATGGGTCCGGCGGAGACGTCGGAAACGTGGGGGGGTCAGTCTCCCCACGACAGGTTTGCTTCTTGGTAGGTTGCCAGGGTGACTGGAGTTCGTCCTTGGCCCCTCTCGTCCTGGTAGTCCTAGCCAGCCTCTCTTTCGACCTTGTTGTCGCCCTGTGCGCATCTGGATGCATCGATTAAGATACCCTATTCAATTCGAGAATTCTTCTCGCACACAGCGCGTGGAGGTTCCATCCGCCTCAATTTCTCCATCGCATCTTCTCAACTAGGCTCCACGCCCCGGTGTTCCGATGGCTTTGTCACTGCTTTTGTGTCCACGGGGGTAAACACAAGTCATGGGAACAACTATCGATCTTACAGAAGACGTGTATGAACGTCTGAAAGCTCGTAAACGAGACGATGAGAGTTTCACAGACTTGATAACTCGGCTTCTGGACGAGACGGCAGCCGATTGGCGTGAAGGATTCGGGACGCTTGACGCGGACGAAACTAAAGAACTTGAGCAAGCAGTCAAAGCGTCTCGCGGTCGGATGAGTGAAGGACTTACGGCACGACAACAGGAGGCACTCAGCAACCTCTCCGATGTCGAGGACACTGATGAAACTACTTGACCACCAAGTTTCCTCATTCGTTACTGAGCGCGGGGCGTGAGGCCACTCGAGACCATTTCTGTCATTATTTCAGTTGCCCCTCGATTTGTAGTTGTCATTCTCAGTCTGAACAAGGCATCCTCCTCAACCAACCGTAGATTTAGCCGGATGAACGCTTTGAGCTGACGCATTTCCTCCCTCAGGCAACACTCGTCATCATGATTCCGCAGCGCGACTCGGTTGACGAACTCTTTTGTTCTGCAGAACTTGCTATGTCCATAATACCACGAGATTATCCATTCTTGTGTGATTTGAACTCACTTAATTCGGCGCTCCGTGTTTTCGGAGAGTCGTTGTCTGATATATGTTCAATCTCACTTGAGTAGTGAGGATCGGCTGGAAGTCTGTTTCGGAAGAGTAACCGCGAGTTTGATGACTACTCAACAGAATTCATGGATATGCAAACAGACGTAGCCAAGACTCGACTGCAGGATGCAGGAATTACAGCTTGGCGAGTAATTGTCCTTATTACCGCTACGATACTCGTACTCGTGCTTTACATCGGCATAGCTTTCCTAGTTTATCGAGGCGAGATGTCTGACGGGCCGCTGGTCCTGTTTACAGGGGTGATACTTGGGTATATACTGCGATCGGTACGCGGATGGATTTAGCCGAATCGAGGCGCTAGCCTCCTTCTTCAGAGAGCGACGAAGAAAAGATGCGAGCAGGGAGGAGATACAACATCGTACGGTTCTCATTCACTCTACGGTTGCAGGCCCGTAGACCCATGCAGTGGAACTCTGGGTTTAGGGTCGTGTCCGGCGTTTCTATTGCAGATCAAGCTTCGCTCTTACGCAAAGCTACGGAATGAGTCGATCTGGAGTCTCTATGTTGGGTAGCATATGAGACATCGATAGACAGCAGCGAATCGGGACGCTTGCTCTGTTGCGTCTCCGTAGCTTTACGTAAGAGCGCCAAGCTTAACCAACAATTGGCTCTCTCTATCACCTTGTTGGTTAACCGTGTCGACAAGCCCGCCTCGCGTCTAGCGATGCAAGAGTGAGTTCTCCTTCAAAATATGTGTTACAAATGCTTGTTACAAATTAGCGCTGCAAACATTGGTTCATGTTAGTGTATGAATTGTCTGTTACAAGTGCATATTCCAAATGCATGTTGCAAACGCTTGTTACAAATAGTTGTATTAAATGATTGATTGAATTGTTGTAATCAGTTGTTTAGTGCATTTGTAGCGTCTGACGTAATCTTATATTTGTAGCAACTGAGGGTTTTCCTATGCTCTCGTACGCGGTGTACAGTGAGGCAGGTGGCGTCGGCAAAACGACGATGACAGCAAATCTGGCCGTAGCACACGCCAGAGCCGGACTCGACGTGCTCGCAGTTCCGCTTGACCCGCAAGACGGAGACCTGAGCTACCTCTTTGACGTCGACCAGGACCGTGCCAACAGCGAGGTTGACACTCTTGTTCACCACCTCGTTAATCGTAACAGTGGTGAATTAACCGATCTTATCAAGACGGTCGAACACGGGGTCGACATCATCCCGGAACATAACCGGTTGGAGGACTTAGCCGAGGCACTCCGGAAGGAACGCGATGCACGGAGCGATTTCGGAGAGTCATTCCCGATGTACACCCAGTTACAGCGGGTTCTTCGTGAGGCAGAAATCCATAAACAGTACGACGTTCTCATCGTGGATCCACCTGCAAGCTCCGGTCCACACCTCTACAATGCCCTAGACGCGACGAGAAATATCGTTCTTCCGTTCGAGCCATCGGGTAAGGGGCAAGCGTCGGTAAGTGGCTTGAACGACCTCGTAACGAACCTCGAGAGTCAACTAGAAATCAACATCGGAGTGTTAGCGGTCGTCCCGAACCGCGTGAAAGGGACTCGCGATCAAAAAGCGATTATTGGAGAGATTGAAGAGCAAGGATTCGACACTCCAGTCGTCTTCGGCGATCGCACATCGTTGCTTGAAGGATGCTGGCGAGAGAAATGTAGCGCCTATCGTTACATCCAAGAACATCGGAACCAGCGACGCGACTACGAACTCGAAACCCTCGCTCAATTCGACCGACTCGCCCGCCACTTAGAGTCAGAAGGGAACATCGAGGCTCCAAACCCACCAAATCCAGGTGAATTGGACCGTGACGAGACGGAGGTGAAAGCATGACCGGGCTTAAATCGGGGTCAGGCGACGACCTTTGGGGTGACGACACCGACGAAAAGCCCGACACTCAAGACGAACAGACCTCGAGCGAATCGTCATCAGATAATGTGAACTCGACGCCAGCCGAACAACAAGAACCCACCGAGGGAACCGAACCTGCTCCCTCTGACTCTGGTAAGATGACTGGTGGTAGTTCCCAGACAGAGTCGGATGGTTCGGGAAGTCAGCAACCGTATATCGTTCGTCGGGCAGTCCAGGATCGGTCAGTCCAATTCGAACGCGAAGAGCGGCTCACTTTCTTTGTCCATGATGACGTTGTGGACGGGGAACGGGAGTTGCTCTCGGAGGCTGAGGCTGCGGTTGGACGAAGTGTCCCTAAATTCGATTTACGTGAGGCGGTTTATCGGGCTGCCTTGCGGAACAGAGAGGATGTGCTCGTAGAACTCGTCCGGATGGGATACAGCATCGACGAAAAGTAGATAGCGTAGATGGCCGTGAACCACTTCGGGAACAAGAATTACACGACCCTGACTGTCGACAGCTCTAAGATCAGCATCAGGTGCCGTCACATTTGATCTTTCGTCGGGTGCGTCCTCAACTCCTGCTTGGAGTATTCTGTATAGCACTATACAGTATATGACTCGGTTGTTCGGGGCCTGTGGCCGGTCAGTCGGCCGAAATCGGCTGATAGGGACGTATTGAACATTACTGTGTCTTAGGACAGAAAGACACAGTAAATTGAGATGGGTGTCCGCCGTCTCCGCATCCGAATCGATGACAGACGCTGAGACCGGGGTTCAAGCGCTGAAACCGACCTCGACGCCGCCATCGACGCGCGGCTGGCCAGCCTCGACTCCGGCAACTACCGGGCGAACAACCAGATCGTCCTCAACGCGTTCAAAAAGTATCTCGAGGAGCAGCGTGGAGTCACGACTCTCGAGGATTTGGAGGTCATTGACTGCCGTCGATATGCACAGCATCTCCGCGGGCGCGTCCGCGGTCTAAGACGACGATGACTCTCTCTCTCTCTCGACCGCGTCAGTCCACGCAAACGGCCCGTACTTTACCATCGTCCGAGCGTTCCTCGGTTGGTGCGTCGACGACGAGCGAATACAGCTCGATTGAATCGCGCCAAGGAGGCGCTTTCGGAGCACCACGAGGACCGCGACAATCAGTTCCCGTCGGTTGAGGCTCGGAGGCCATGCTCGATTTCGTGAGCGAATGGCATACGTCGCAGTCGACGAGTAAGCAGGCGACCACGAACGCGTCGAACAGTGATCCAGTGAGGGGAAGCTTCAGCTCCTCTTTCCTTATCGACGCAGAGCTACCGGCCTCGACTCGGGACCTCGGCCTCGGCATCGTGATGCCGGCCAATACTCCCCAATAACAGACTGTACGCTATTCGTGAATAAATTTCAAACATAGAAAGACTGATTTAATCTTCGGCTGAGATGTATGGCACGACCAATCACAGGCGTCGCGGACGTCTCGAACGGTCCTCTTGAATCATGACCCGTCACGTCTTCACCACGGTGGGGTTGGTGGTCGCCCTCCTGATTGCCGCTGCGGTGTTCAGTTTCTCGGGAGCTGCCTCGCTCGTTGCATCGTCCGACTCAGCCCCGCCCGATTCGGGGGTCAATCAGAGCGACGACCCAACAGAGGAGCCGACGGAGACGCAGACTGAGGAACCAAGTGATCCTGAGCAAGAATCGACGCCGGAGCCGACTGAGGAACCAACAGAGACCTCGACGGAAGAACCCACCGAGGAACCAACGGAAGAGCCGACGGAGACCTCGACGGAAGAACCTACTGAGGAACCAACGGAAGAGCCGACGGAGACCTCAACGGAAGAACCCACCGAGACACCGACCGAAGAGCCCACTGAGGAACCAACCGAAACTCCGACCGAAGAACCAACCGAAACTCCGACCGAAGAACCAACGGAAGAGCCGACAGAGACCCCGGACCCACCACCGCCACCACAATCAACGCCGGAGCCGACGCCAACGGAGACGCCCACGCCGGAGCCGACTGACCCACCCGACGACCCGGAATCTGACACGTCGCTCACGTCGACTGATTCGGGTGTGTCGCTCACGGTCACGAACGCGACAGCCGGTTCCAGCTACGAGTACGAGGTGTCTGATCCCGACGCCGTGACGAACTTCGAGATCTCCGTCACGGGTGTCGAACGGACTGTCCCACAGACGTATCGGGGCACTTTCGGGCTATCCGACTCAGACACGCTCGCAATCGGTGGGAACGTCGACCCGACCGGGCCCGAAGCAGGAGCGCCCCGATTATCGATTACGACCTCACCAGAGACACTGTCACCGACCGCGACGGAGGCTGCGGACCTGGACTTCGGAAACGTCGGCGTCGCGGTATTCTCCGCCCCCGAAACACCCCTCGAGAGCGCACGCGTTTGTGTGAACACTGCGGCTGAAGGACGGACTGCGACGCTTGAGGTATCTGTCATCAGGGGCGACAGTCGGGATGGCGCGGTTTATCGAACGAATGCTGGGAGTTTTAGTGTCAGTGCGAGTGGTGACGTAGAGTGTGGTATAGTCAACCTCGACGGATGGAGCCCCGGCACGGCGTCCGAGGTCACCCTCGAAGTCAGAGCGACCAATGACGGGCGACAGGACAGTCTCGGGTTCTACCCAACGTCCGGTTCGTCGGCGACGCTCACGACAGTTCCGCCGACGAACATTGAGGTGTCTGCGGACGACGGCACATCCGCGAGCGGGCTGTCAGACGGCTCGACGGTCTCCTTCCCGGTGACGACCGACGCGACGTCACTTAGCTTCAGCGCGGCTGGGGCCGGAGAGATTAGCTATACGCTGTCGATGTCCGAACGTACCGTGACCGTCGATCCGGTCGTCGAAGTCAACGGAAATCCGACGAGCCACTCTGGGACACTCGCTCCCGGCGAGACGGCCTCACTATCGGCGGATGCAGACTGGATACAGGCCGGGACGAACACAGTCACGATCGGATTCGGCAACGACACCGCAGAGGTGACTCCCGAGCCACTCGTTGATCTCCAGTACACCCACGACTATCAGTCGGCCACGGGGCTATCGACCCCGACAGCAACGCCGAATTCGACCGATTCATCGACGGACGAATCAACCGAGACGGATAGTTCGACACCCGAAGATTCTGACGGGGACGACTCGGACGAGAACGAGGCTCCGGGTGGTGGAGGTGGCGGTGGTGGTGGTGTCCCTGACGTCTCCACCGACGAGAACAAGTCGGAGACGCCGACCGCTTCCGCGACGCCGACGTCGACGCCGGTCGAAAACTCCAGTTCCATCCTGACTTCGGAGTCGAACAGTTCGAACATGACCGTGCCGACCGGCGATGACACGGTCGTGACCGATGTCTCGTTCCAGTCTGACCGTATCTCTACGGACGTTGCAGCGACCATCGTGGTGACGGTCGAGAACCCCCAGTCGGTGGCGGACACGCATACGATCGAACTTGAGCTGTTCGGTGAGGTCGTGAGCTCCCAGGAAGTCACGGTGCCGGCGAACGGTGTGACGAGAGTTGAGTTCGTACACAATATCGTCGCACCGGGGACGTACACGGCGCGGGTTGACTCCGAAACCGCGAGGATAACCGTCGTCGAACCCGCTGAGTCGACTCCGACGCCGGCCGCATCATCGACTCAATTCCCTGGCTTCGGTCCCATCGCGGTGCTCATCTCCGTCGCCCTCGCGGTGTTCCTGTTCACCCGTCGAGAGTGACTGGGTCGAAACACCGATAATCGTCGGTGAAACCCGACGGCCACTGGGTGTAACGATAGAGAGCCCTTACACTGAATCAAGGAGAAAGCCCACGACTTTCGTCGTGGGAGAAGTCACTCTATGTATATGCAAATCAGTGTTGATCCGAGGTACCCAAAGCAAAGGCCTACATAGTGCACGAATGCACTCACAGTGTGATTATTCTGGATAACATTTTCAGGAAAGAGAAAAACTGGTGAAACTAGAAAGAATGTCATGGCAACCACCATTAGCATAAAATAGCCCTTCATCAACGGCAGTTCAGAGACGAGCCGCTGCACCTCCTCCTGACCGATCAAGTGGAAGTGGTGGTGGAGGAACAAGCCTGAGAGTACGAGAAGGCCAACAGCTGCAGGCACGCCGGAGTAGGTCGCTCCCACCACTGCCAAGACGACAAGGAAGAACACCATTCCAACCGACGGATACACCGCACTCGAGACACGCTTACGAATGAACATGACTATCGACACTGGAATAAGGCCGACGAAGGCCGCCGCAATCCCTGAAAATCCTGCTCCAGTTCCCCCGTGCAGGCGGATAATGAGTACCAACGCAATTACAGGTGGGCCGATAAATAAAAATACAAGAAAGATATACCGAAATAGCTGTCTCTCATTTGCCAGTATGAGAAATAGGTAACTGGGAAAGACACACAAACCGTACAGTGCGATATTTGTGATGAGGTGTATATATCCGTCGTGCACATACGAAGAACTCCAGAGTTGTATGATCGACGGATTGTCGAACTCCAGCAGCAACGATTGCTGCATTGACATTGGGAGGAGGTACACCGCCAGGAGCACAAGCGGTACCGTCAATAGCAATGAGATGTCAGAGACACGTATATTCTCGGATATATCAATCCAGATGGACTCGTCGTTCGGCTTCATCACGTTGGGTAGCGATAGATATTCTACTTGAATGGCGGTCGTAATTCAAACTATTGAATCACACGCTGCAAACTTAACGAAGCCCATCAGTCGTCGTGAACTACCCTACCTTACTCGCTCACCGCTTTTTCGTTCGCTCCTTGAGGGTTGGGCTTCTGATTCCACGACGCGCTTTGCAGATACGGACGTATCCACAAGGATTGCAGGCTCCACGGCGTTCTTTCGGAGTGTCCCACTCCTACGTCTTCCAGACCGCGAGAAAGAATGTTCCACGCCGCGTTCGCGTCCCTGTCTGCCTCGAACCCGCAGGTAGGACACGAATGATCACGGACCCACAGCGGCTTCTTCGTCAAGACACCGCACGCCACGCGCACTCTTTTATCGTTCTCTTCGGGTTGACTGCCACGAAGTGCGTCCCTTCGCGTTCGCACTTGCATTCGAGCAACGAGAGGAACGTTCGCCACGTCGCCGGCGCCGTGTTGCGACTGTTCGACGGCGATTCTTTCACCGCCACGAGGTCGTACTCCCGAGCGTAGTAGTTCGAGAGCTTGTGGAGGAAGTTGCGGCGCTTCTGTCGGAGGTCGGCGTGACACTCCGTGACCCGCCGCCATTGCTTCTTCCAGTGGTTCGACCCGTGCTGTTTGTGCGAAAGTTTCCGCTGCTCGCGTTCAAGTCGCTCCCGTACATCGGAGAGATCAAGCGACCCGACGGCGGTCCCGTCGGTGTCGTGGGCGTACTTGAGAATCCCAACGTCGATACCGACACATTTCTCGAGTTTCTCAGGCGGTTCGGGTGGTTCACAGTCCATTTCGATGCCGAAGGTGGCGAATCACTCAATCAGCTGTTCTGTTCGAGTATCTCGCTTGCAAGTTCTCTCTTGTTTTCTGAGATCTCGATCAAGCTATTCGTGAGCTCACGAAGCGAGGCACCAGATTCAGAAAGGTTGTCCAAGAACGTCTGAATCTCTCTGGAGAGTCGCTCGAAATCTTCGACGGCTCTCTGTGCACTTTCTCGCGCCGAACGCTCGCGATCGACTCTGTCGAACCGTTGGGCGTCGTTGAGTTCCCCGATTGCCTCACGCATCGATTCTAAAAAACCGGAGAGAGCTTCGAATCCCGATATCTCGGCATCGAACTGAGCGACTTTCGCGGTATAATCCTCTGCGGGAATTGCTGGCACGATAGACACCTCCTCGGCGGTGGTTTCACTCCGAATACGAGTTAGAAATCTAGTCGCATCTTCAGTATTATCCTCCAGTGCCACTACTGCAGATTCGATCGCGCCTTCTCTTTCGTTTTCGACCCCGTCGCGGCCGTTAACGACTTGACTATAGGCCTCGATTATGTAAGTTTGGATTTGTGTACAATATGACAGAAACTTACGAGCAGTTATTACCTGGTCGAAAGTTGGTCGCTGCCGGTCACTCACCAACGGTTTTGCGTCGGAAATTTCTCCCTGTGCATCAGAAATTTCTTGAACGACTGAAACTCGTGGAAATGTGTCTGTAGAGGCAGAAATATCGAGTAAAGATCCGCCCTCGGTCTTTGCATAGATGAACACGGCTTGGTTTAGCTCTCGGATTGCACGGTTGATTAGTCTGAGTGCACGCTCTTCCCGATCAGTCAGATCAGGCGTCTCGGTTTCTGTCTGAGTAGACGTTCGTGTTTCAGTCGCTGTTTCTGTGTCAGTTGGTGTCTCAGTTTGAGTAGGTGTAATCGTTGGAGACGAAGTTGGGGGAAGGGTGGTCGTGGAATCCGTCGCGAGTTCTGTCGGGGTTGACGTCTCTGTAGTTGATGAGGGAATTCCTCCGCAACCAGAGAGGAGAGTTGTCGCTGCGATTAGGAGGGACCGTCGATGCATATAAGTCAATCATGTTATCATGTGAGAAAAAACTGGGGTACAACGAGTCAGTCTCTCTTCACTGATCTCGTCGTAGCAGATATGCTGTCAACGATAAAAGCGCGAAGAGCGCGATCATACTCCCGAACCCGGGTGTCGTTGTCGATGTGGTAGGCGCCGGTGTCGGAGTCTCAGTTGCTGTTGATGTCGGTTCGGACGTCACGGTCGGCGTTGGTGTCGCTGTTGGAGAGGGGATTCGTGACGGTGTCTCAGTTGGTGATAGCGTTGGGTCGGGGGTCTCTGTCGGTGTTGCAGTGGGCGTAGGCGACGGTGTAGCGGTTGGCGTCGATGGTGTAGCAGTGGCGGTTTCGCGTGGTCCCGTACGAACGGTTACTGTTCGAGTAGCGTCTTCAAGATCACTGCCTTCGAGGATCACCTGGAAGGTACCGTCTTCTTGATCGGAGAGGTCCAGTTGAATCGACCCACCATCTGTCGTGATTCGGTCCGAAGAGGCGACTGATGCAGTGATATCGAGACCATCAGGAGCTTCAACAGTCACGTCGAGACGATCAGCTGTGGCGAAATTATACCGCGCAGTAACGGTAAGACCCTCACCAGATGGGTCCCACGCATTCGTTACATTCGCCCCATTTCGATTTTCAATGGTGACCTCAGTCACTCGTGGCTGTGTCACCACTAGTTCTGGGTCTTCATCAGAATCTCCAGAGACACCATATGTTCCGGTTGAAAAGTCACTGAAATCCGCAGTGGTAGGGTCAGGAACTGTTTGAACCTCTCCGTCAGCGTCGCCGGCAACCCCAATCAGCGTAGTGCTTGAGGTTCCGACTGTTCCACCACCGGTCAATTCCACGGCGGAGATGTCGAGTGTCTCGCCGACGAATACCCGAACTGGGGAGTGGTATCTGTGGGTTGGTCTCGAGGGGATGATACTGCAACAGCACCTCCAGAGACTACGAGGAGAGCTACTAACAGAGTAAGGACCGTTCTGAGGGCGTTCATCATCTGGTATCACTATAGGGTTTCGTGATTCTTTAGTTGCGTGTTCGGATCAATGACGTCCTCTTTGGCGTGACCATCAGGGTTCCTCGCGCTGAGTGTATCGGTTACTAACCGCAAAAGGGCATTCACCGTGTATCCGGGTATTTTGAGCTTAATCGCTTGGCAAACTATTATTTGGTCTATACTTTAGCGGTTCGTGACACTATACGTCCCTCATGAATAGGCGCGATCTTCTTGCCACGCTCGGACTAGGGTTGACAGCAGGATGCTCTAGTCGTGTCTCCCTTGATACTGAGGCGGGCCAAGCAGAAGCACTTGCTACTGATGAATTATCAGGGGTTGTGAGCACACCCTCTCCACTGTCTCCAACGCCACAGTCGCCTCCTGTGGAGGAAGCGATTCCTATCTCTGACGAATCTACGCCCACCCCTGAGGAGAACGTGTCTGTGTCCGTTGAGACCAGCACAGAGACCTCAAATCAGGTGAAATTAACCGACGAGGAGATTTATGGACTTGAACGGTTGGAGTCCGCAGATCAGCGGTTCACAGCCGTCGTCGAGGCGTTTATCGGTCAATATGGGGGTGAAATCACTGACGTTACAGCTGCCAGTACTGATCTCGTTAGTTCAATGTACGGAATTCGGATCGCGCTTGCGAAGGCACAAGATGGCTACATAAACGCTGCAGATTCGGCTGCCAATCAGGATCAGCGGGTTCAGGCTGATCAGATGGCTCGGTGTTGGCAATTTCTTCGACACACAATACAAACACAGCTCGCAGTAGTCGAAGGGTACATCGAATTGATGGATGCTTTTGAAGCATTCGAGCAAGACTCTCACGAGGTAGCGGCTTCGCATACTGGTAATTTCGTGAAAACGCAGCGGTTGGCTGTACGTCGACATGGTGATCTTCTCCAGTCCGCCACGGCTCAGGACATGGTTGCTATCGAATCAGTCTCGGAGGAACAGTATGAAGCAAAAATCAACCAACTCGCGAGCGATATTGCAGTGTACGCTGAATTGGACGATGCGCTTCAGGACTTCATAGAGGGAATCAAGTTTTTGCGACAGGGTAAAGCGTGGATATATACGGAAGACCGCCACGTTTCGCGAGCGAAAGACGCCGCCAAAGACGCACGTACTCACCTTCGTTCCGCACGGAAGAAGCTTGAGGCGATCAGGAGAACGAGTGGTGACAGCACGACCCTTGATCCGACTGTATTGTCACTTCGCACTCTTGCGGTGGAGAAAACTAAAGAATCGCAAACAATCATAGAGCGTTGATTTTATATCTGCGCCATCTGCATGATCGAAGGCTCGAACGCCAATATAGCCACCACTCCGGATGAAATCGCTCCGTCCCGGTCGAAGAGCCCCGGTCCCTAAGCGGGGCTGCGATTGCGGTCCCTCCGAAATAAGGAACCATGACAGACACCAATACCCTGATTGATGCCAGGCGCCTCGGCGCCCACATAATGGTATAGCTTGAGGAATATATTGGTTATGGTGTTCTATACCGTGTCAAGCCTTGTACCCACACCGGGACAATCAGTGTGAGAACTGGGCGATTGCCACAGGACTAACTCCACAGACTGAGCCGACCAGCTCACCTGCGACGGGCGGCGAAGCACACGATGATACAGAGCGCAATGAAAGCTGTGGTGACACCGAAACCAACCATCGATGTCGATGTTGCAGGCGTATCGCTTGGTTCTCTCATCGTTGTCTCAGTTGACTCCTCCACCGGCATCTCGGTCGATCTTGTCGTACGCTCATCATCCGGTTTCCTCGTCGGCGTTTGGGTTGGAATGTCTATTGATTCGACCAGCTCGAATTCAAGCGAAGTAGAGATCTCTCCACTATTCGTATGTAGTGTGTACGTACCCGTTTCGACAGCAGATAGATCTATTTTCGTTGACCACATGCCGTTGGAACCATCGACTTTCGCTTCAGATGAGGTGATGACACTGTGATCATTTCTGAGTACCTCAATGAAGATATCCGTGCCACGTTCTCTGTTTGAGTTTCCTGAAACCGTAACCTTTCTTGCGACAACCTGTCCGTTCGTAGTGAAGTCATCCACTGTCAGTGATGGGCTCTCTGCGTGGAGGGTTAGTTCAACGATCTGGTCGTCGACACCAGCACCCGTGTACTCGTCGTTGATGATCTCAACAGCTTGTTGTGACGTGAGCCCCGGCTGCAACGCACTCTCACCGAATCCATAATCGGACGCGTACTCCCCATCACGACCTTTGCTGATGACGAGGAACGTATATCTGCCCCGAGTGTCGAACGCGCCGTAATCCTCGGTGAACCGATCTCCATCGATATCGATTGATTCTACTTGGCCGGTAGTGCCATCAGTTCCAAGAAACCTCCCACGCGGACCGACAAGATACACGCGGACGTTGTCACCTTGGCCGACCGCTGTCCCGGATATGCTCACCACATCGTCTCCCGTCGCCGCGATCTCGTTCCGGGATATATTCGCCGTGAGTGATCCGGTACTCATCTGCAACGATGTGGTACTACGGACTTCGAACATGCGGAACGTGTCGCTATCGATCGATTCTGTCGCTCCGAGTTGCGCCGATCCTGGGTCTGCGACCGCAGCGATTCGATAGGTTCCGGGGAGGTTGATAACTCGATTCGTTTCGATCTCACTTTCCCATGTTCCATCGTTTGCAACTTCTGGTTCAGCAAGTTCAGCTTCGTCAGTGTACAATGGGATATACGAGCCATCTGTTGCGGCGTAGAGCTTGACGCGATCGCTCTCAACGGCGGTACCAGAAATCGTGAGAGCTTCGCCGATAGCCGCCGATTGCGGGCCGCGGATAGTAAGACGGCGCTCGAATATCTCCAGTTCTGCTTCGTCTTCAGATGTCCCTGCCAGTCTTTCAGCAAGCTCTACGTCAACCGACCCCGTCGCGATTCGTTCACTCTGGAGTCGGAGATCAGCTAACCCGTCGTCATCCAGGGCGACTACTGCATATACCACACCTAGATCGCTATCGGCCCCGATTGATTGGACCGCCTCTGTATCGTCGAACACCGAGCGTGCGGTTGGGGTGTTGACTACTGCTCCCTCTCGGAGGGTCGTTGTACTGATGCGCACGTATCTAACAGCACCGGGCTCTCCGGCGACGGTAACGATCGTGCTTTCGCCACGCGTAACGCGCGTCTTTGAGAGTGAAACGACTTTTTCTGAGTCACGTACGCGGAAAGTGACTGTCCGTGAAGCTGTATCGAGGTCATCAGCCCCTTCTGCGGTCACATTATACAGGCCAGTGTCGAGACTGCTCACGTTGAGTGTTACACTTCCTGCATTGCTGGTTACGGTCGGAGAGTCTGTGAGTTGCCCTGTGACATCCAATCCGTCTTCATCAACGACCGTGAGGGTCACGTTTTCGGCCTCCTCGAAGTTCGTGTCTACGCCGACAGTCAGTTCGCTTGTTCCACGAGGGATCGATTTATTCGCGACGTTGACTGTCGATACTGTTGCTCCCGGAGATATCTCAATATCGGACACCCGCGGTCTGACAACACTCACTTGTAGCGTCTCAGCAGACGAATCGAAAGCATATCCTCCAGTCTCGAACCCATTCGCAGCCGTCAAATCGACCGCAAGCGTATCTTCTGTCTGTGCGATACCCCCTCAGCCTCGCCAGTGACACCGTAGAACCGCTGTGGACTTCCGGCAGGATTTGCTCCTGAAATCGCGGTCAGGTCAACATCGTGCTCGCTGAAGTACAGCGTCGCGGGTGTCTCAGTGACACTCCGGTCGCTCTTCGAGGCAATCGTGGTAATGGTTCCGACAGTGGCGGTCACCTCCGCACCGCCGGTGGCGTCGGCATCGACTGCGGCGGTGACAGCCGTGTCTCCTGTTCGCCCGACAACTATTCCTTCGAGATCAAAGGAGATTGAGAAATTCTCACCGGGCGTGCCTGTGTCATCATCCCAGGAGACAGTGACTGTCCGGGCGTCGACATCAATCATGCCCCGATTATTCGAGGCGTTAGGTCCCACAGAGATGTCCGTCGTTCGCGTGTTCGATAGGTTGACGGCGTCAGGAACAGAGAGCGTGACAGATCCATCCGTCGTGCCGTCGCCCGTATCCACTCCCTCAACGGTCAATGAAACCGAGATTGTTGTCGCGTCACCAGTCGTCACCGTTGACGGCGTGACCGCCGTCCCAGTGATGTTGGTCGCCGTGCCAGTTGCTGGTGTGGCGCCGAGGACACCGACAACAGCCGCTACGACGAGAATGGACACGGTCACAACCGTTCTCATCATCATATCCGATTCCTTGTATGCATCGAATACGGCGACGAGAGAGGGATTCGGCGTCTCAACTTCTCCGAGCAGGGAGACAACATTGATTGTAGTAGGACAAACACAGTTGCATAAATGCCACGGAACCGGTCCGGTGGTGCTCGAGAGTCACCGACGTGAACCGTAGACGCCAGGCGATGTCTGTCTCACCACTGATTGGCGGGGAAATGTCCTGTCGAATAGGCAGTCAAAGTAACCTAAACCCGTCCGACGGCGGGTCAAAGTGATTGCAGTCGCCGAACAGTCGTGGATCGGTTAGTCGCGTCGGATTGCAAGGAGCGCCGCGACCATGAGCGTAACCAGGGTCACAACGACACCGAAACCAGGCGCCGACGCGGACGTTCCAGTCGGTTCGGACGTCACGGTTGATTCAGTCGGTGTAGAGGTCATGGTCGATCCAGTCGACTGGTCCGTAGATTCAGTCGACTCCTCGGTCTCTTCCATAGGCCCTTCAACCGGCGTGCTCAGCGACTCGACGAGCTCGAACTCGAGTGAGGCCGCCGTCTCATCGTCATCAGCACGCAGCGTGTACGTACCAGTCTCGGAGCCGGACATATCGAGTGTGGCCGACCATGCGCCGGTCGAGCCGTTGACCTCGGCCTCCTTCGAGGTAATCACGTTCTTGTTGTCGCCGAGGATCTCGATAAAGACGGTCGTGCCGTCCTCGCGGTTCGAGGTACCCGAGACGGTGACCTCGCCTTGAGCGACTTGTCCGTCCGTGGCGAAGTCGTCGATCGACAGTTGCGGGTTCTCTGCCTGCAGGGTCAGTTCGACGATCTGGTCGTCGACACCAGCACCAGAGTACAGGTCGTTGATGATTGCGACGGCCTGCCGGGGCGTCTCCTCACCCGAGAGTTCGCGAGTCGCTTCGGTTTCGGTCACAGCGTAGTTCCCGTCGCGGCCCTCACCGATGACGAGGAAGGTGTGAGTGCCGCGGTGGGAGATGGCCGAGAAATCAGCCTCGAACTCCCCATCATCGATGTTGGCTGACTGGAACTGCACGTCGCCGCGCGGCCCCACCTTGTAGATCCGGACTTCATTGCCCTGTCCAAGCGCCAGTCCTGAAACAGTGATTTCGTCGTCCACGTCGGCCGCGATGGACTGGCTGGACAGCTGCGCCGTCAGGTCACTCTCGACCGTCCGGATGGAAACGGTTTCTTTTGTCTCGAGCTCACCAAACGCATCGCTGTCGAGAGTCGTGGGGAACTCGTCTGCATTAGCATCGCCGACACCCCATGCTTCCTCAGTTACGACGGCGACGCGATAGTTGTCAGGGAGGTTGATCGGGCTTGATGCGGTCAGTTCCAGTACAAAGGACCCGTCCGAATCGACGCGGACCGGGTTCTCGTCACCATCGAGAAGCTCCCAGTCGTCGTCGATACGGGCATATGCTGCGACTTCATCAGACTCGGCAGCCGTACCCTCCACCTCGAAGTCCTCACCGACGCGAACGACGCTCGGGATGGATACAATGCTGATCGCCTTGTCTTCGATAGTCAATTCAGCGTTATCATCGGAGTTTGCGTCGAAGCCAGCAGCGACGTTGCTGTCGTCGATGTTGGACTCATCAAGTTCGACGAATTCGACATCGACCGTCGAAGTGTCGAGGTACTCGGTGTTGATTCGGACCTGTGCATCGCCTGTATCACCAAGATCGACGATGGCACCAACGTAATCGTCGTCCGTGGCGCCGACGGACGCTGCACCGCGAAGCCCAGCAACATCGCCAGTGTTAGCGAAGACGTTTTCAGCACTTGCGTCACTGTTCGCTTCGACGCCATCCGGAAGGTTCTCCACATGGTCGCTGTCGATGCGGACGAGACCGTACGCACCGGGTGCCCCGATGGTCGTTGCGACAACGTTCTCACCCTGTGTGACGCTCGATTCACTCAGCGAGATGCTCTGCGATTCATCGCGGATAGTGAACGTCGCACTACGCGACGCGCTGTCGAGATTGTCAACACCCTTGACCGTGACGAGGTACTCGCCCGTTTCGAGGTCCGAGAGGCCTGAAAGTTCGACGTTTCCACCGGAGGTACCCAACTCAAGAAGACCGGTGTTCGAGGTGAGCTGCGACTGAACTTCGAGACCATCCTCGTCCTCAATGGTGATGGAGACGTTCTCAGCGTCGTCAAAGTTCCAGTCGGCCTCGATCGTGATGGTGTCCGTGTCGGTGAGGATCGAACCGTCCGTGACGTCCGGTCTGTCTGTGCCGGCGCCGGAGTAGATGGTCAGATCCGAGACCAGCGGTTCGACGACGAACAGCTCAGCGCCGCCGCCACCAGCAGCGGGCGAGTCATAGCCACCGGGCTCGAAGTTGTTGGCCGACGTGATGTCGGCGGAGGCACCGTCGGAGACGGAGGCCGCCGAACCGTCGGCGCTGCCACTGACACCTGTGAAGATCGCGGGATTGCCGGCGGAGACTCCGGGAAGGGACGTCAGATCAACGTCTTCCTCACCGATGTAGACCGTGCCACCACTATTGATTGAGCGACTGGCGGCCCTGAGGTCGGCACCGTCACTACTCGAAGGGTTCAATGCGTCGAATGGGACTGTCTGATCAGCGCTGGAGTCGTCTATGGGTGCGTTGGTGACAGAGGCACCCGAGATGTCTGTTCCAATAGCAGCCGCGGTGCCCACGAACGTGACGGTCCCTGCAAAGACGGAGAGGACCAGCAGCGCTGCGAGAACGGCAGCGCGAATTTTGTGATTCCGGTCTGTCATAGTTTGCTGGATTGCACGACAACGTATCCTTTCGACCCGTCAATCAATGTAGTGAGACAGGTCACTCGGTTACGTCGTCATTGGTAATGAGTACATCCCAGCCATGCGCAGACTTTGTAATAAGTTTTGTATTTCTGTATTTGAGGACCGGACACGGTCAACCCAGAGGATCGAGTTGCTGACGAGTTTTGCTCGGGTAGTGTTGCCACTCCATGGATAGCTCCTAATAAAATAAACCGCCGTGAGGCGGAACCGCTGTGACCGGTTTCGCCGGTCAGTCGTGGTTAGTTAGTCGCGGCGGACTGCGAGCAGCGCCGCAGCGATGAGCGCGATGAGCGCGACGACGACACCGAAGCCGGGCGTCGACGTGGACGTCTCAGTCGGCTCGTCGGTCGCCGGCTCCTCGGTCGGCGTTGCCTCGTCAGTCGGCTCCTCGGTCGGCGTTGCCTCGTCAGTCGGCTCCTCGGTCGGCTCTTCGGTCGGCGTCGGCTCCTCGGTCGGCGTGCTCACCGACTCGACGAGCTCGAACTCGAGCGACGAGGAGGATTCGTCGTCGTCAGCACGCAGCGTGTAGGTGCCCGTCTCGACATCCGACATGTCGATCGTGGCGTCCCACTCGCTGGTCGAGCCGTTGACCTCAGCCTCAGTCGAAGCGATGACGTTCTCGTTCTGGCCGAGGACCTCGATGAAGACGGTCGTGCCGTCCTCGCGGTTCGAGGTACCCGAGACAGTGACCTCACCCTGGGCGACCTGCCCGTCCGTGGTGAAGTCGTTGATCGAGAGCTGCGGGTTCTCCGCGGAGAGGGTCAGCTCAACGACCTGGTCGTCGACACCAGCGCCCGAGTACAGGTCGTTGAGGATCTCAACGGCCTGCTGGGGCGTCTCGTCACCCGTAATCTCGTTGTTGACTTCGGTTTCCGTAGCCGCGTAGTTCCCGTCGCGGCCCTGGCCAACGATCAGGAACGTGTGCGTGCCGCGGTTGTTGATGTTGTCGAAGTCCTCTTCGAACGCTTCATCATCAATGTCGGTCGACTGGAACTGCACGTCACCACGCGGACCGACCTTGTAGATGCGGACTTCGTCGCCCTGCCCGAGAGCGGTTCCCGAGACAGTGACTTCGTCACCGACGTTCGCAGCGATGGACTGGCTGGACAGCTGAGCCGTCAGGTCACCTTCGACCGTGCGGATGGTGATGGTGGTTTCAGTGTCCAGGTCACCGAACTCGTCGTTGCTGAGCGTGTTCGGGAAGCTCCCGCCCTCAAGTGCCTCTTCGTTGACGACAGCAACACGGTAGCTGTCAGGGAGGTTGAGCGGGCTGGAAGCCTCAAGCTCCAGCAGGAACTCGCCGTTCGAGTCGACGTCAACGGGGTTCTCGTCACCGCTGATGACTTCCCACGTTTCGTCGATGCGGGCGTAGGCTGCGACCTCGTCAGACTCTGCCGCAGTGCCCTCAATGTCGAACTCCTCGCCGACACGGACGACGTTCGGCGCGGACGTGATGTTGATCGACCGCTCTTCAACAGTCAGGTCTGCGGAGTCCTCAGCACTGTTGTTGATGTCAGCGCCCTGCGCGAGCTCGATTTCAATGGTACCAGTGTCAATTGCACCGGTTTCGATGCGGGTCTGCGCCTCACCGTCGTCGCCGAGGCCAAGGACAACAGCGACCCAGTCCTGACCTTCGTTGTCGGTGAAGTTAGCCGGGCCAACCTCAACGTCGCCCGTGTTCGCGAAGACGTCGTTCGGGTCGTTGTAGCTGTCTTCGAGGTCGTCCTGATCGATCCGGACGTGCACCTGCTCACCGGGCTCACCGGTCACGGTAGCGACAGCGCTGTCGCCCTTCGTGACGGTCGTCTCGCTCAGCGAGATGGTGTTCGTCTCATCACGGATCGTGAAGGTCGCAGAGCGAGTGGTTCCGTCAAGGTCCTCTTCGCCCTCGACCGTCACGGTGTACTCGCCAGTGTCGAGGTCGTCGAGACCAGTGAGCGTCGTGCTGTCACCGGTGTTCTCGAGTTCAACGACGTTGCCGAGCTGGCTCTGGACCTCAAGACCCTCCTCGTCCTCGATGGTGATGGTGAGGTTCTCGTACCGAGCGAAGTTCCACTCAGCCGAGACGGTCAGGTTGTCGGCGTCGTTCGTGACAGTACCGTCAGTCACGTCGGCGCCGTTGTCAGTCTCGAGGGTGAGATCCGAGATTGTCGGTTCACGAACACTGATGATGACGTCACCGTCGGACTGGTTCGAGTATGCACCCGTCTCCCAGCCGTTCGATGAATCAATGTCGGTGAGTCCGCTGGTCTGGGCCTCTGCGGTGGACCCGTCAGCGTCACCAGCGACACCAATCATTGTACTTTCGACACCCGGTACGCCACTAATGTCTACCGAGTCTCCAAGGTAGACCGTCACAGGCGCGGAAGTGCCTGCGTTCGTGTTTTCCGCGGCAGCCGTACCTGCGAACGCGATGGTCCCTGCGAAAACGGAGGTGACCATCAGCGCTGCCAGCACGACAGCACGGATTTTGTTGTTTGAATCTGTCATGGTTTGCTATGGATTGCAAGTCGACAACGAACCTTTCTGCCCGACGGCCACTGTGTGGCCTCGCATACTCGGTACCGCTGCCATGGGTAGGGGTACAGTCACACTTGAACAGCGAGTCCGGTATAAGTTTTGTGTTATAAACGCAAATGCCGAAATCCCTCGCCACAAAGTATTTGTCGCGCAATTCGCACGTCCGACAATCTCCTTGCGAACCACCCTCACGAATTTAAACATATAGCGTCGACCGGCTCCGGGTGAACTGCTGAATTTAGGCCCCAGAATAGGCCTAATGCACTATTAGTGGCGGGCACTCCGGTTAAATACCAGTTCAGTACCGAAACTGGGTAGCTCAATCGCGCGCGCTTTGTCTCGGCTCACGCGTGCGTATGAAATGAGGCAAGTGGTACTGGCCACAATGTTCTACACTCGCGAAAGATTACGGATGACCGAGGGACATATAATCCAGCGTCTGGAAGGGCAGATAGATGTCTGATGTCGATACGGCCGTTGCCACTCTTCTGGAGGAAAAACCCCATCTAAAGAGTGACCTCCGTGAAATTCTGGCCGTTGACGCAGCACACGAGACGTGGTCGTTCGATGACGTCCCCGTTGACTCAGGAGCTTTCGGTGAGATGGTTTCTCGAGGGATCGTCGCGAAGCGAGATGGTGAGTACGAAGTGGCAGATCCTGAAGCTGTTCGCCGAAGGCTCGATGGAGAAACGTCCGCTTCCCCCGTGAGTAACTCGGAAACGTCGCTCGTTCTCTCACTTCCAAGCCTCTCCTCACGGTGGGGTGGAGCTCTCGCCGTCGTCATCATCCTCGCGGCCCTATTCCGAGGCTACACGGCACCGAGTGTCTTCCGCGGAGAACACATTGTGTTCCTCGGTAACGATCCGTATTTTTATCGTCACTGGATCCGCCAATTAGCCCTTGCTGAAGCGGGCCCACTGGCTGTTCCTACCGGGATTCAGGCTGGTGAGCCACTTTTTATTGCGGCCGTATGGACGATCACGGCCGTACTGGGTGGGAGTGCAACGACTGGGTACACGGTGCTTGCACTGTACCCTCTCGTCAGCGGGCTACTCACGATTCCACTTGCGTACGAAATCACTCGTCGGGTGACTGGCGAACGCCGGATTGCACTAGCAGCAGCTCTACTGTTGGCGATAACGCCAGTTCATGTCTTCCGCACCGCTCTTGGCTTCGCTGATCACCACGCGTTCGATTACCTGTGGCTAGCACTAACGCTTTTGAGCGGCGTAGCACTCACGAGACGTAATCCCCGTGAACGTAGCGTTGTTTCAGCCACCACGCTGTTTTGGATGGGTGTCTTTGCTGTGGGCGTTGCCGCCCAAACATTAGCATGGAACGCTGGGCCTCTCCTCTTACTCCCTATTGCATTGTTTAGCCTTGCTGCTGTGACAACTGCTCGAGCACACGATTTCTCTCCAGTTCCGGTACTCACACCAATCACCGTTGGACTTGGACTAGCAAGTGTGCTCGTGTGGGCCGGCCACTTGATACTCGGATGGCAACCACTGCAGGTAGTGTTGACCCCGACGCTGTTATTCATCGGGGTTGGCGTTGTCTTCCTGGTCGGTGTGGTCGCAACCCGCTACAGCTTTTCACCTCGAGTGACCGCCGGAGGCGTATTGTTTGGTGGCGTCACCGTTCTCGCCGTTACCTTGGTGACACTCCCCGAGTTCGCAGCTGAGTTCTCAAGTGAATTGGCCCGTCTGGTTGGTCTCACTTATACTGAAGGAATCGCCGAGACGATCTCAATTTTCAGCCCGCAGTATGGCACTTTTTTCGGACCCGCCCTCTTTTTCGGATTCGTACTGTTCTTTGCGCTTCCGTATGTTCCGTGGAGTCTCTACACAGGCTATCGAACCGAGTCACTAGCACTCTTACTCATCGGGACCTATGCATCAGTATTCGCGGTGCTCGCGGTAATACAAGTCAGATTCGCGGGCGAACTTTCGATTGTGCTGGCACCATTTGCCGGACTTGCGCTCGTCCATCTCGGATCCATCGTCGATGCAGTTCCACGTCCGACAATACTCGACGCATCTACTTCGGTTGACTCTCGTCCTCCCAGCGCTGTGACTGACCCGCTGACCATCCCTGATAGACAGACGATTGGGATACTCGTGGTCGTTTTCTTACTGATTGGTGGGTTTGGAATGATACAAGGGCCAGTGCAGACGAACAAATCCGTCTACAGTGACGAAGCCTACCGGACTGCAACGTGGGTCGAGAACCACGCGACACAGTCTGGGTCAAGTCTCAGCTCAGTGTACGTGTTCAGTGACTGGGGCCAAAATCGGATGTATAATGCGTTCGTCAGTGGCAACTCCGAGTCGTATGGATTCGCACAATCGATCTATCCCCAGTTCGTGAGTGCTACACAACCGGACTCTTGGTATGACAGATTAGGGGGGAGGGTAGACTACATCGTGATGACCTCGGTACCCAGTCAGGGTGAAGACGGATACCAACAGACTACCCACGCGATTTTGTATGAATCACTTGGGAGTGCGACACTGGAGCGCGGTGGGGCCGGTCACTATCAAGCGGTATATCGAAGCAACGATCGCTCCCATGTTGTTTTTAGACCCGTTGAAGGAGCAGTGATCAACGGCACAGCCGAACCCGGATCCACGGTTACTATCTCAACAGAAGTCTCGATTCCAAACGCGGAGTTCACCTACACACGGCGAACGCACGTTACAGAAAACGGGACATTTCGCGTCATAGTGCCGTATGCGGGAACCTACACTATCGGGATACGAAAGTGTCAGTTACCACTGATGACGTTGAATCTGGAGCCCTCGTACAAGCGCGGTAAGCGGTTTCGGTGCAATTCTGCCGACTGTTCAGAGGAGTAAGGTCCCACCAAGAACTGCCAGACATCCGAGGACGACACAAACGAGCCAAAAGTCGATTCGCTGGACGAGACGCATGAGTGCATCGATGGTAACATAGCCAACTATCGCGGCAGTCCCAAGTGCGATGGCCGCAGGGACTGCTCCGATACCGGACAGTCCTCCAGATTCGAGATATCCCAGCAACCCACCACCCAGTGCAGCAGGGATGCTTAGTAGGAAAGAGAGACGAAGCGATGTCTCGCCATCGTACCCGCGGAGCAATAATACACTGGCGGTTGTCCCAGACCGAGAAACACCAGGAAGTATCGCAAGTCCTTGCAACGCTCCGATAAGCACGCCGTCAACGACAGATGGTTGGCGTGGAGGCTGTAGCGAGGTCGTCCTCGCATATCGTTGGAGTAACCCTGTCGCGATTAACAATATCCCAATGAGTGCGACGAAAAGACCGCCGGTAACTGCTGAGACGAGCGATTCAAGCGCAGCGTACGCGAGTAATCCAACGACTCCCGATGTGAGCGTTGCTACACAAAGAAAGGATAGGACAGCCGTTGACTGGGAAAACGGTCGTCCAAGGTCCAGTTCAGAGACTGATAGGAGTATTTTGGCTATTTCGCCCCGATAATATGTCATCGCTGAGATTGCCGTACCTGCATGCAGAAACAGTGCGAATGAGACGGCAGCGGTGGGAGTAGCTCCAAGTGACGTAAGGACAATGGCGATATTCCCCTCGCTTGAGATTGGAAGCCACTCAAAGATACCCTGCAGAAGTCCAGCGACGAAAGCGATCAAGGTCTCATCAACCATTTGTTGTAGTACATGCTCACCAACTACAGTATAAGACACTCGCTTCTGTGTATATCGGCAAACAGAATTCGGGCCACTCTCTGGAGTCAGCAGTATTCTGTGTATAATCGAAGTAATGCTACTCAAGCATTGAGTACACACAACTGACTGGGATGTCGATAAGATTACAAGCCTTTAAACGCAGGGTTATTGTGAGAATACAGTATGGACGGCGGGCTGCGGTACCGGGTTGCTGGTGTCGTAGGGACAGCAGCTCTTGCACTTCTAGCAGTTTCTATCGCAGCACTTGAAGTTGTACAGGAGTTATTCCGTTGGCTACCAATCATTGGCCACCTACCATTCGACGCCACTGGAACTGGCAGCTACCATGTGGAAGCGGGGACGGTAGCAGTTGTCTTGACTGGGGCATTAGCACCGCTGTACAAGCCTCGGCCGCGCCGGATTCTGGACATCGGTCTACAAGCGTTTCGTCGTGTTGCTGTTGGGTTGTTAGCACTGGCGACTATCGGGTACTTCGATTTCTCTTTCCGATTACCCCGAGCAACCCTGATTGTCTCCGGTACAATCTTGCTGATCACAGTCCCCACCTGGTTCGTGCTGATTCGCCGTCGACCATATCTTAAGAGTGGACGGACCATCATCATCGGTGACGATCCCGAGACAATGAAAGATATTCTTGAGGTGATTGACGGGAGTGTTCTTGGATACGTCTCGCCTCCGTCGGCATACTTCGGAACCCAAGAGCCCCAATTAACCGCACCTGAAATAGCGGACGGGGGGTGCCTAAAGATTTAGACGAATTAGCGTGTCTTGGGGGTTGTCGCGGTTAGATGAAATCCTGATTGAGTACGATGTTGGAACTGCAGTGCTGGCATTCGCGCACCCTGATCGCGCAGAGTTCTTCGGCGCGCTTGACACGTGCTATGAGCACGGCGTGGCAGCGAAAGTTCACCGAGATCACGTTGACGTGGTGTTGACCAGTGGGGGCGCCGAAGGTGAGCTAGTAGACATTGATTTGGAGCCATGGGACTGGCAAGATCACCTCATGAAGCGGGCGTTTGACCTAACGTTTGCTGGGATTGCACTGCTGGTGTTAAGCCCGTTACTGGTGGGAATTGCGGTGGGAATTAAATTGGATGGTGGTGGTCCGATATTCTATAGACAGACACGGACGGCTGCTTTCGGTGACACGTTCACCGTGGCGAAATTCCGAACGATGGTTCCTGAAAGTGAAGATGCCAAACCGGTTGATGATACAGAAAACAACCACATCACCCGGTTTGGTCGGGTTCTTCGTCGGACGCATCTAGACGAAATCCCACAGTTTCTTGCGATTCTCGAAGGAAGAATGAGTGTAGTCGGTCCACGAGCTGCGTGGGTAGACGAAGAGACCCTATTAGAGAATCAGACAGACCAGTGGCGGCGTCGTTGGTTTGTTAAGCCGGGATTGACTGGTTTAGCACAGATCAACGACGTGACGTCGACCAGTCCGGAGTCAAAGATTCGGTACGACATCGAGTACATCCGCAATCAGTCGTTCTGGTTTGATTTGAAAATAGTTCTGCGTCAGGTGTGGAAGGTATTGGCAGACGTAGCAGAACTCCTCAGAAAGTGAGTCCGGCCTGTAGAAGTCTACACTGAAGCATTCAATAATAGAATGGTTAATCGACACACGAGGACTAATCGTATTCGAGCGGAAGGACAAGTCGACTCACCCGACGAGTCCACAGTAGATGAAACACATGTGTATTTCTGATCAGCGACTGTGTGTCCAGTATATCGTATCAACCCTTGCTGCAACGGGACCGACTAGACAGCTATTGAACATCGTCACGAACCTAAACCGCGACCGATGGTCACCCCACATCGTGACGCTGTCGCCTGAACCAGCAGAATCCTACGAATATACATTTGAAGAGAATGACATCCCTGTCGTTTCTCTTAGCCTCTCTAGAGCTAGTGGACTCATTTTAGGGCCTTCACGGTTGAAGTCAATTACACAGCAGATTGAGCCGGATCTTATCCACACTCAAGGCATCAGATCAGATTCGATGGCAGTCCATTGTCTGGCCGGGTACCCCCACGTTACGACACTCAGAAACTTTCCACCGGAGGATTACATTCCACGATATGGCAGCGTACTCGGGCGGCTGATGGTTTGGCAACAGTTCCGTGCCGCTCGCCGTGCTGACCGAGCGGTAGCCTGTTCGGAAACGATTCGAGAGAAGTATGCTGGCCGAGCAGTCACCACGGACGCAATCCGCAACGGTGTCGACGCATATGCTTACCAACCACCTACTCCTGCCGAGCGCCGCCGAATAAGAGAGAGGTTGGGTATCGACACCGATGAAACGGTCGTCGTCTCAGTTGGTGGACTAATTAAGCGGAAGGATCCCGTGACAGTAATTGAAGGGTTTTTACGTAGTGGGGTGAGCTCAGCTGGGAAGCTCTTGCTTCTTGGCGATGGTCCGTTGAAAGATCAATGTCGATCAGCCGCTAACGAGTCAGTGGAGGTTCTTGGCCACGTCTCAGATGTGGGGCAGTATTTGAAGGCAGCAGATGTATTCGTTTCCGCGTCTCACTCAGAGGGACTACCCAACGCCGTCATGGAAGCGCTGGCGACAGGTACGCCCATTGTTCTATCGGATATCAATCCTCACCGGGAGATTCTTGGTGTGAACCCCGCCGCTGGAGAATTGTTTGAGACCTCAAACGTGGCTGCGTTGGCCCGGACGCTTGACCGTGTAGTTGGTACTGCCAAGGAACGACGAGTGCCAGCTCGTGAAATCGTCGATATTGAATTAAACGCGGAGATTATGACTCAGCGCTACGAGTCGCTGTACGAAGAGGTTATTCCGGATTCTTGAATACCTCTGCGTCAATGGTCGTTCCATGGTGTGACGAGAGCGTGTAGTAACAGGATGATTGTGCCAATTAGTAGGAGGCACTTGAACTCAACCCCGCAACCGATTTACCAGTAGCTGATATAACAATTCTTCAATGCCTCCTAACATCGTATGGCTCACACTTGAGAGTCTCCGTTTCGATCATACCTCTCTTTCCGGATATAAGCGAGATACTACACCGTTTCTTCAGTCGATCGCAGCAGAGTCTAGTGCTGTCTCGTTCGACAAATGTTTTTCACACGGTATCTGGACACGACCGGCGAGCGCTTCGATACTCACGGGAACCTACCCATCACATCACCAGGCAGGTATGGGGTCTGATGTCATCCCCGACGATCTTCCGACAGTCCCGAGCTGCTCGGTGAACGCGAGTACGAGACCGCGGGGGTGTCCACGGTCGCATACATGGGGCCGGCGACCGGGTTGGACAGAGGCTTCGATCAGTTTCAATACATCATCAGCGATACACTCCGCGAAGCAGTTCATCCAACGGATCTGATTAAGTACCTTTTGCGTATCCGTCGTCATGGAGGTGGTCTAACAGCCGATACCACGAAACACTCAACATCATACCTCGTCAATGAAACGGTGAAACGGGCCTTCAATCAGCACTCCAGCAGAGATAATAGCGTCTTCGTCTACGCACACTACAATGACACCCACCACCCGTATACCCCACCTCTTCCGTTTCTCGACCGATATACGTCAAATCTCTCGATTTCTGCATCAGAGGCACGAGACGTTGCGATTCGATTGACAGAGAACCTGAACGAGTTCGTATCCGGTGCGTTTGAGCTGACAGAAGTGGAATTAAATGGTTTAATCGCAATGTATGATGCAACAATCGCATACGTCGATAAGTGCATCGGGGAACTCATCGAATGGGTTCGCTCTCGTACTGACAATACTGTTGTGGTGGTAACTGGCGATCACGGTGAATTGTTTGGAGAGCGGGGACTGTACGCTCACAAACTAGTAACCCATGATGCGGTATCTCATGTCCCAATGATCGTTGCCGGACCGACAGATGTAACAGAATATGAGGGGGATTTAATCCAGCCGATTGATGTCGTCAGGACACTTTTAGCTGAGGTTGGCGCCGATCAGTCAACACTACAGGGCATTGATCTGAGGCATGAGACACGGGACTACTGTTTCATTCAACGCGGGGGCAGTCGTGTCGAACAGCATCTTGAGTGGTTCGACGAGTACGCTCCTGAGTTCAACCCTCAGTGGTTGCACCGAGGAGACCTCACAGCGATCAGGACAACTACACACAAATATGAGAAGAGTGATTCACGAACGGTTCTTTACGAACTTCCTGACGAGGAGACAAATGTAGTAGACAATCAACCCATTGTCGCCGATCGGCTCAATGACGAACTCACTGCCTTCTGGGATACCCTGGGCCGTCCCTATTCAAACGAACGGCGGATAAAAGAGCTACCCCCATCGGCGCGTCAGTCGCTCAGAAACATGGGATATCTCGTCGATTAAATAGAGGATTCGAGTTCGGACTGTCCGTATTTACTAAAACGGCAATCGTGCCTTGATAGCACTTTTGACGTGAGATTGCAAGTCGCACTCGTGCCACTGAAGGAACTTCCGGTAATTGTCCTCTCGTAGCGGGTCTATCGGCTGATCGCCGTTGAAGAATACCCCAAACGTCGACGCATAACTCTCTATCTCCTCACCTTTCCGTAGATAAGGTGCCCAATCGTCGCCGAGGACTTCCCAACAAGAATCGTCTAAATGACTAAACTTCTCAACAAATATTTCGTCGTCTGAGAAATATGTATAATTGAATAACAACTCTCCCAAATCGCGGTGAAGTGTATTACGATGGAGGTCGTGAACGAAGGCTGCTGCAACCTCGTCGCGTTTCAACAACTTCAGTGCCAGTTTAAGCGCTTCATCTCCCTTGGGACCGTCTATCAGAACGACTGTGGAGGGCTTTAGCACAGGTTCTACGATTTCGCGTGAATCACCGTATTTAAGCTGTACCTGTCTGTGGCCGTCGAGTTTGTCTCGAGCAATCTTGTCGTCATCAGTCCCCCTCGCTTGTTCAATACTAACGATATCAATATCATGTTCTTCGAAATACCGAGCAAGTATCTTTGTACTGTGGCCGCGAGCCCGTCCACTTTCAACGATTCTGTCAGGATTAAGGATCTCAACCACACTGATGAACAACAAGAGTTCGCTGTTAAACACGCCTTTTTCATCGTATGGCACCTCCTCGACGATTGCTGCGAGACGTGCTTCACATTCAGCAGCTTGCTTGACCAGTTTATCAACTCTCACTCTACCCTGCGCCTGACCAGATAGGATCCGAGACACGTTCGTTGACATATTTCTTGCCCTCTGTTATTATTATTTAAATTCGTTGCCCGGTTAGAACGTAGATATCGTACTCCTCGCAATCAGTACGGTAGTCTTCAGCCCCAATCTCACAGTGAGTGATTTCGTAATCTAGTTCTTCGAGAACTTTTCTAACCTCGTCGGTCGGAGCCTCGTAAATACCATGTGTTTCCACAAAAACGTACTCCGGTCGTGAAGAGAGATTTTTTAATATATCAATTTCAGACCCTTCACAATCTAGTTCTAAGACATCACAACGGGGTAACTGATCGGGTGGTACACGAGCGGGATCTCCTGCTGCAGATTTCAGATGGATCTCCGGTCCAACAATGGCATGATGAACTTCAACAATATCTGACACAGAATTGAGCGCCACTGTCTCTTTGACTCTCTTTACTTCGCGTTTGGCACCCTCAAAGACTGTTACAGACCCAGAATCACCAACCTGCTTAGCGGCAGCAACAGCAGTGACACCCCATCCCCCACCGACGATTACAACATCGTCTCCTGATGAGACATGCCGTGAGATCGCAGATATTAGCCCGGATTCAAACTGTGGTCGGTGGCCCTCTCGCCACGGTAACGATGTATCAAATAGACGTCCAGCCTTCACCGCTACACCGTTGTATTGCACGACAGCACGCGGTAAGTGTGAGGAGATATAATTATCATGGACGAAGGGAACGCCTTTGCGTACTAGAGGGATAAGTCCGTCCGAACGGAGAATTTTGAAGGCCTTCCGAACCTCAGAGGGCATGACGAACGACTTGTACTAGGTGATAATGTATCTGTCGACAATGGCTACGTACAGGTGGAGAATAGTCAAATTCTACCTACAAATCGGAAAGTAAATCACCAACCTCATCATGTCGCCCGCTCTTGAAGTGAAGGATTCTGTTCTTTGATCGATCCCATCCGTCCTCTATCCAGTTATAATTGTACTCACGCATGTCAAGGATTTTGACTCGAATGTTCTGCCCAGATACCGAAAGAACGCCCGTATTCCCGAAATTTTGATAAATATTTGGATCGATAGATTGGATGAGTTTGCTCAAGCTACTTTGTTCTCTAAGTGGGAGGTCACAGTCATGCATTCGATCAATCCACTCTGAGGTGAATGCGTGCACCTTCTCTGCGGAGCAGTTGAAAATGAGCACGCCAGCGTTCAAAACATGATAATCTCCTCGTTCACGAGCTGCTTCAATTTCTTCATGCGGTCGGAGTGTAACCCCGATATCAACTGAATCATCGGCAAGTATCGGGAGTTCGTTGATTATTACTGCATCTCCGTCTAGAAAAATAAGCTTTCTTCCCGATCCACGGGCCACACAATCCCGAATCATATATGGTTTTTGACAATAATACCACTCAGACCGCTCACGCTGTACATACGGTGCTACCCGCTCACGAAGGAATCCCCCAGCAATTGGCACGGACTCAGCCCAGCGCCACGCTGGAGAACCTGTAAGATACTCACCCAACGTAAGAACGTAGTGACGACTCATTTCTCGCCAGCCCCAAGAAATCACTTCGGTGGGACCGTATGAACGCAACTCCTCTCTTTGAGCCTCAGTGAGGCCCCAATCGTATACGTATGCTTTCCCAGTCGGGTAGATCGAGTGGAATTTTTCCACTGATTTCGAAATAGTCGCGAAGTAATCGGCGTCACCGAATGTGATGGCAGCAGGTGCATCGTCTGCCATCGTTACTTGACCCTCCATTTCACGGAGAATATCGCCCAAGTAGATTGAATATAAAGCTGAACTGCGGTGAAAAACTGTATCGGAGTCTGCATGGGCATCAGAGAGTCTTACAGGCCCCACTAAAAATGGATTACGTCAAGTCGTCAAAATGGCGCACTGGTAGTACATTGATTGAGACTAGATTCAGAGCATTCAGCTGTCTTCAAAGTCGCATTCTTAGAGTGGCGGGATAGGGAGACGAACACAAAAGCCGAAGTAATTAATGACCCGAAATTCTCTGGCGAGATATGTCTCGCAATTCAGTGCTCGTGACAGGGTCAAGCGGAACTGTCGGAACAGAGCTCGTACTTCGCTTGTTAGACTCGGGCTATGACGTCCACGGTGTCGATGTAACTGAAAATCGCTGGTCAGACCGAGTTGACGACGTCACCGAACTCGTCGACCTCCGTGATGAAGATGAGGTCATGGATCTTGAAACTGATGTTGATATGGTTGTCCACCTTAGCGCTAATGCCCGTGTTCACCAACTAGTTCGCAACCCTGAGAGAGCACGTGACAACTTCGATATGACATTTAATATGCTGGAGTTTGCTCGGCGTAACGGAGTTCAAGACTTCGTCTTTTCAAGCAGTCGAGAGGTATACGGAAACAATGGGAAGCTAATCTACGATGAAGAAGACACATATACTGATTCCTGTGAATCCCCGTATACCGCGAGTAAAATCGGTGGTGAAGCAATGGTAAAAGCGTACGAGAAATGCTACGGTATCAACACGTCGCTTCTCCGATTCTCCAATGTCTACGGTCGGTACGACAACTCAAACCGAGTCGTTCCATTATTTATTGCACAAGCTGTCGATGGCCGTGACTTAACAGTCTACGGCGCAGATAAAGTGCTGGATTTCACATATATTGACGACTGTGTTTCGGGCATCGCCGATGTGGTTGACTCCTTCGAGAAAGTTCAGGGAACTACCCTCAACATCGCTTCTGGAGAGGGAACGTCATTGCTTGAACTGGCGCGAACGGTCGTCAACGCGGTTGGAGCAAACGTGGACGTTCACGTCGAACCCAACCGAACCGGAGAAGTAAGCCGATATATTGCCGACATCTCACGTGCGAACAAGCTCGTAGGATACAGCCCGAAGTATTCATTCGCTGAAGGGATTGATGAAACAATAGAGTGGTATCTTGATCATCAGGAAGTGCTCGACGCGATTCTTGACAATTAGATTGTATGGCACCCAGCGGCGCGATCACAATTATTATGAGCTAGACTTTGACTGAACTTCATACATTTCTGCATACTTACCTTCGTTCCTGACGAGGTCGTCATGATCGCCTCTTTCCGTGATTAACCCGTCCTCTACAGTGTAGATATGGTCGGCATTCTCGATAGTCGACAAGCGGTGGGCGATCGCGATGATGGCGTAGTCACGTTCCATGGATTCAATACCGGTCTGAACCTCACGTTCCAGATTCGAATCCAAATCACTCGTCGCCTCATCCAACAGCAACAAGTCCGCATCCTTCAGCAGTGCACGTGCTAGAGCAAGTCGCTGTTTTTGCCCACCAGACAGACGGACACCTTCATCGCCCAAGATAGTATCATACCCTTCCGGGAGATCGCAAAGGAATTCATCAACTTGAGCAATCTGACAAACACGGTTTAGGTCCTCCTTTGATGCGTTTCGCTTTCCCACTGTGAGGTTATACCGAAGTGTGTCATTGAATATGAACGGATTCTGTCTCACGACAGCGATTCTTTCGCGCCATTCTTTGACATCCATCTCGTTGAGAGGAATATCGTTCGCTCGGATCTCACCACCATCTACTTCGTAGAGTCGAGCTAGAAGAGCGACAATGGTCGATTTTCCCGCTCCAGACTGGCCGACAAACGCGACGAACTCTCCTTTTGTAACCTCAAAGTCGATACCGCGCAGGACCATTTCATCATCGGCATATGAAAACGTGACGTCGTCAAACGTAACACGATTGATTTGCGAGGGAACTTCCCGTACAGGAGTATTTTTCTCTTGATTCGATTCAAGCTCTTCGATAAACTCGTTTGTGCGGATAAGGTGGGGAAGATTGTTTTCAACTTGGTAGAACTTTTGGTTTACAGCACTCACTTTCGGTCCAAGTCGGAACATTGCAATAAGGAAGAGTCCAAGCTGCCCAAAAGAGAGCTCTGCGAAAGTGAAGGCCAGATAAATCAAGACGAATATGAAGATCGCAACTGCGTAATTGTAGAAATTGTCTATTGCTGCTTCGTTCCTCCGAAGAGATATTTGAGCCGTAGTGTATTGCTCAACTGCCTCAATGAAATCGGTTCGTAATTCGTTCCCCAAACCGAATATTCGGACATCTCTAATCCCTTGAGTTCCCGCTTGTGCTGCTTCTTGGCGACGTTCGTTCGCTTTGGCGACTCGGTTTCCAATCTCGTACCCAGGCTCAATAATGAACCGTAATAGAAGTGTAATTCCACCGAGAATACAGACGGCGACGAGAGTGAGAATCGGTGCAAGAGTGAGAGCAACCACGAAATAGACCAGAGAGAGGAAGAGCAATTGTAACAGGTTTACTGCGTGAACGATGGAATTGCCAGCGTAGTATGTTTGCGTAATTAGAGCGTTAAGGATGTCATCGGACCCCTCCTCGTCGAAGTAGTCAATTTCGACTCCAAGAGTTTCTTCGAACGCCCGTATCTGTAAGTCGCGGATGTAATAGTTGCGGAGCGCCTCTCGAAGCCAAGCGACGACAAAGGTCATCGTGTATCGGATTGTCATGATGGCCGCAACTCCGAGAACGATGAACTCCAATGTAAACGGAATACCGACTATCTGATAGGCATTAATGAATACACGGAGCAGACCATCCGCATTCTGAGCTGGAGCTTCGGCCTGAATCAGTTCAATAATCGGTAGAATGAAACTGAGTCCGACTCCTTCAAGAATTGCCGCCACAATACCAAGAACGACGATCAGAGTCGTTAGTCGTGGATTGTACCGTGCGATGTCCAATAGTGCGCTGAGCTTCCGTCTTCGTGAGAGGTCGGTAGATTTTCTAGTAGACATCGGAGAATGCAGGTATCGCTTCGTGAGGCATGGGAGTTCATAATCTCGTCGGTATTCTGGGACGAATTTTCCGTCGGAGACTGGTTAGAACGTTCAACCCGTCAGCGGCTTACTCTCCGTCTCCGGTATTATTAATCTGGGACTGTAACATCTGACCCTGGAACACGGAATATGACGGCCATCGCCAGTCCGAGTACAATCCACTGGATTTGGAACGTCATTGAATCACTTGGACCGAGTCCAGCAAGGCTGAACGATAATAGTGAGCCGAGGAGTGCTAATGCCGTAGGATCCCGATAGCGGAGGTATTGTCTGAGGAGACCGTCAAGACATTTTCCGTATGCTAATAGGAACAGTATACTACCGATGAACCCGTATTCACTGATGAGGGTTACAAACCAGTTGTGTGCATTTGCCTCGACAGCGGGGGGAATGTTAATCTGGCTCCATTGTATTGGGAAATTTCCGACACCAGTTCCGACGACTGTGTTGAACAGTAAGAAGACACCTGCCTCCAGAGCTTGCCAACGGAACCATAGTGAATACGAAAACTGAGAATTAAATGGGTTTGACATTATTAAGCCGAGACCGACGAAAGCAGAGGCCCCAAGCAATGCACTGGCCGTAAACACTGGCGTCCGGAATGGTTTGGAGACTAATCGACGTAGCACGTTCCGTCCGGAGTGGAGGCCTATTAGTATTAGGCCAACGACGAGAACTGCCAGTAGTGAAGCCCGAGCATCATTCACTATCAGAATAATCGAACACGCTAAGAAGGCCACAATGCCGAGTCCTCGGCTGCTGATGCTTTCGGCCGACAGCCCTTTTGCGAAAAATAGAAACGAGACCATCGACAGAAACATACTGAAGTCGTTTTCATTAACGTACCACGCAGTACTTGTATAATAAGACACAGTTCCGTGTCGTTTGCTCACAGGGAGATGCACTCCCGTCGTGATCTCAACTACCGCAATCACGATTCCAATGAGTGCCAAGAGTTTCAGGACTGAGAGATATTTTGAGAGTACTTGTCGGCTGGAGACACTCCAATATACGAACAACCCTGTCAGAATTGATGTAACGATGAGGCTCATCTCTTTCATCGCCAACACGGTATCAGACGCCCAAAGAGAACTCACGAGTACATACATCGCGAAGAAGAGTAGCGTAAGCATGGGGCCCGGAAAATCGAGGACATACTCCGAACGAGAGATTATTAACGCAATCATTAGAATCACGTGAACAACCAAGTACAAGATGAACGGAGGAACCTCAAACGGACCAACTGCGACTCCAGCGAGTCCTACACCGAATACAGCGAGAATAATGAGAATCGCTGTAGATGTCCAGAAGAGACCAATGTCTTCCTGCAAAGCGAGGTTAGATGAGCTGTCATCCATCTTTCGGTGTCTTATACTGCGAGTGACACAGTTAAGCCTCTTGGAAAGATATCCGACGTCAGCAATCGTGGGTCAAGAAGCTATCAGAACAGCCACTTGTTCGCCAGTTTGGATCCTGAGTTCAATACGTAACTGCAAGATAACTATTTCAGATAATATAAAGCGTGGAACGGCCATGTTTCACAATAGATTCTCACTCACTGGTACTGAAACTCGGAACAACTTGGACGGTTCATGACGATACCACAGAACGATATCATACTCCTGGCGACGTATTGGAATGAGCGGCAGTGGATTGAGCCCTCGCTCGAACAGATTCGTCGAATCAACCCTGTTGAGGTGATAATCTGTGATGGCTGTTTCGATCCGAAGCGAAAGAATCGCTCAACAGATGGAACTAGAAAAATAATCGCGGATTTTGTCTCAAGTCGAGATAACGCAACTATGATTTCTGCGCAAAGACCGTGGCGGCCGAGGGGCGTATTGTCCATGCTCCGAGGACACGCCCACTCTTCGCTGCGGAATCTGTTTACTGTCCCAAGAATGAATACGACATACAAATCTGCACGGATAGCTGCCTATCGATTAAATCAAGCGTTGACTTTCACACACATGATTAGTCAGTCAACAAAGTGGGAGCCTGGGCGATGGTTCATGACTTACGATGCTGATCAGTTCTACTCCGACGAAACTATTGACAAATTTTCACTCACAACAGAGGAGACTGACTTCGGGCTTCTCACGGCCGAAGAACGAACATTTTTCACTTCATTCAGTCGGTACACTTCAGACTATGAACAGCGCACCTACAACAATATGCCACATAAGATCTTTTCTGACACAATGATTCAGCCAACCAGGGATCTCATCCTTGAAGGTGAAACCCGGACCGATCAGTCACTGGAAAGTCGCTGGACTGACCAGCGATATATTCACCATGTCGATACTGAGCCGATTGGGACCTACAACCACTACAAGATTGAGTCGTTGGACCCCGATCGATTCAAAGAAGGATACGAACTTGGCGATAGAGAGCGCCCTAATGAACATCAATATGAGATGCACGAATACAGTGAAGATCATCCGGAAACCATCGAGAGCTACTTCGAAGATGAAATATAGATGACAGAGGCGTCGTTGGAGATTTCGGTCGTCATGGGCGTATACAACGACGCTAAATATCTATCAACCGCTATCGAGAGTATTCTTGATCAGACTTTCGAGGACTTCGAGTTCTTGATTATAGACGACGGATCAACCGACAGAACACCAGAAATCATTGAACGGTATGCGAATCTAGATGACCGAGTCGAACATTTTACCAACGAGACAAACCAGGGGCTTCCAGCGACTCTAAACAGAGGGATTGAGGCGGCCAACGGCAAATACATCGCACGGATGGATGCTGATGACAGATCGCTACCGGAGCGGTTCGAGCGTCAGGTCGAGTTTCTCGAGATGAATCCCGATGTTCATGTTGTCGGCTGTGATATTCGCGTTATCGGTATGAATGGGGAGTATTTCGGTGACCGGAATTTCCCCTCTGGTGAGCGTGACCCTGATACAATGCAACAAGAAGGTCCTAGAGTTGCCCACCCATCGGTGATGATACGACGAGACTCCGTCCGTGCGTTAGACGGTTACAGACCAGCCTTCAGATACGCACAAGATCTCGACCTCTGGGTTCGGATGGCACGAGAATACGGTCCACAGTTTTTGTATGTGCTTCCAGAGCAACTGCTCGAGTATCGTATCTCACCTGAAAAATTCAGGCGTGACCAGCTTAAGAGTGTTTACGCCGCATATGCCGGTGAAATGGCCGAAGAAGACACACCGTTAGACGAACGTATTGCTCAGGCAGCCGAAAAAGTCAGTCAAGAATCCCGTCCTGCCAAAGAACGATCGATGTACCAATACATGGCCGGACGGTTACTGCTGGATCAAGGTCAAAGACTGCAGGCTGGACGTCGTTTTCTTGCTGCAGTAAGGGCTTCACCTGGCAGTATTCGTGCGTGGTACGGGTGCGGACTGCTCATGTTGCCAGCATCGCTCCGTCGACGAGTGACTGCTTAGCGTTTCAAATGAGTTTCTCAAACAGAGGGAGAACGGCATCAATAGAGAAATCCATCGCACGCGCTTGTAAGGCCGATTTCGAAGTGGGTGCAGCTAACTCAGCTCGGAGGGCTTCAGCCATAGCGTTTGCGTCACCGACAGGCGTTAGCCGACCGTATTCACCGTTGTTTAGTATTTTGACAGGACCGGTTGAACTTCGCGTGGCGACAACGGGACAGCCACACGCCATCGCTTCAACAATGACGTTCCCGAAAGCCTCAGTTGCTGAGGGCAGCGCAAATACAGAAGATTGTGACATGTATGGGAAGGGGTTTTGCAACTCACCGGCGAACACGACGTAATCATTGATACCTAGCTCATCAGCAAGCGCTTCTAAATCGGGTCGTGACCGTCCGTCACCGATGATTACCAGTGTTGCCGCCGTATTTTCGCGGAGTTGCCTGAACGCCTGGAGTAGTGTCGGGTAATCCTTCTTCGGGACAAGACGACCCACGCTGATTATAATCGGTTCGTCAAGTTGTTCAAACCATTCGTCTACCGGTAGTTCCTTTTGCCGTTTCAAATCGTCTGTGACGACCGGATTTGGAATCACGTAGACAGAGCTCTCGGACACCCTTGTATTGTTTACAATCCCGTTTTTCACCGTTTGTGAGTTCGCTACTACACAGTCGGCTCTAGGGTAGAGAAGTCCCGCGATAGCGGCCACAAACCGTTCCTTCCTACCTTCAGTCATGTACTTGTACCGTTTGACGAAGTCACCGTGCTCGGTAACAATCATATTGGTAGAGCCACCAGCGAGGCCGTTTGCAATCAAAGCAGCGACGTTTGTGTGGGTCATCGCCGAAATCATCGTTGACGGTGATACATTTCGGAGATACTGACGGAGCTGTGGAATACTCGTAGCCGTTCTACTCGCTCCTAAGTCAACAGTCCGGACCGTTTCACTCACTTCCGAAAGAAGTTCACCAGACTTTGTCACGAGCACTAGGTCCGTTGTATAACCCGCTGACGCAAATCCATTAGCCAGATTCACCACAACTCGTTGAGCCCCCCGATCTCAAGAGTCTGCACGAACAACGAAACGTCAACATCCATTATCACCTCATGACACCGCGAAATTGATTAAGCATTATGATTCATGGGCATTACAAACGAAATTATTCGAACGAAAACATTATACTGAGCAGCATCGGAACCTTGGTGAAGTGATGTATTGTCCGCAAAGAACTCTCAACAGGCCATTTCAATTCAACATCAATCACGTATATTCAGATCTGTTAGAAAAATCATTTTTAAGGTTATATACCATGCTTCACAACGAATTAACCACTCGAACTCAAGATTAAAGATCTATTACTCATGGATGCTTACAATCTATCAGGTCTAAAGCGAGCGACAAAGGAACCAGAGCTTGTTCTCCGTGAGCTTAACCAACTACTACACTCATCATTCGGACGCCACGGCAGTAATCCCGATGGCCAATCGATTTTTGAAAAGGATTGGGATAATCTTCTTATTCTTGATGCCTGTCGATATGACTTCTTTGAGCGGCAGTCTGAACTCCCCGGAGAGCTCTATTCGCGGACTACACTCGGTTCCTGCACACCTGAATTCATCGAATACAACTTCCGGGATCGTCAACTTCACGACACGGTGTACGTAACTGCGAATAGTTGGTTTCTCAAGTTAAAAGACGAAATTAACGCAGAAGTACACGATCTCATTGACCTGCTGAGTAGTCCTGAGCGAAAGTATTCTGACCCGGAACATAATATTGTATTGGCAGATACCATTACGAACGTGGCGAGGCAGGCTAACGAAAAATACCCCAATAAGCGACTAATTGTCCACTATATCCAACCACACCATCCGTTCGTAGGGCCAACGGGGAAGAAATACTTCCAAACCAACTCTTCCTCCCTTCGGGAAGTCGTCCAAAACGAACCTGCATCCACACGGGACCTGGTAATGGAAGCGTACAGTGAAAACGTCGACCATGTCCTCAAAGCCGTCGAAAACCTCCTTCCAGACTTACAGGGAAAGACGGCAGTAACTGCCGATCATGGCGAAATGCTTGGAGAGCGTCATGAGTACATCCCTATCCGTGAATATGGTCATCCAGCCGGAATCTGGAGCGAGATTCTAACCAACGTCCCATGGCACATACATACGAGCGGGATACGGAAGGAGATAATCGCCGAACAGCCTCATCGCGCAAGAGATACGTTACACGCTTACGAGGTTGATGAGCGTCTCAAGACACTCGGATATAAGATGTGATTTCAAATTTTCGGTCGGTCGAACACTGCTCCGGTTGGGAAACTCCGTCTTAAATAACGGATCTGGAACCGGTTAGGAGAACATAACCATCACCGGGCGAACCTCTGATAGACTCTCTCACGGAGTTTCGGTGGTAACAGCCGCGGTGGACCGCGAAGACTGAGATGTCGTATCATATCACGTCGAGATGAAATACCCAGTTTTCGAAGTTCCTGTGCCATCCGGACCTCAGCACGCACATAGTCTAAACCGCCTCTACGGTCGTTGAGACCACAGATCTTTGCGTGGACTAACACCCGATCCAAGTTTCGGAATCGAAGTCCAGCAGCGAGACATCGGGCCCACAAATCCCAGTCCTCCATCATCGGAAAAGTACGATACCCTCCCACGTCAAGAACGGCTTCGCGATCAAACATCACTGTGGGATGGTTCATTGGACACCGCCACGGCATCCACCCAGCAATTTCATCATGTGTCACTGGCACCTTACGTATCCGCTCTGGCCGCTCAGGGTCGTCACGAAATTCCGCAAGGTGAGACCCAACAATATCAGCTCCTGTTTCTCTGAGGACGACAAGCTGATCAGCAAATCGCTCGGGTTTCGCTATATCATCAGCGTCCATTCGTGCAACAAATGGTTTGGAGCACTTTTCGAGACCAGATTCAAGTACACCACCTAATCCCCGGGCACCAGGAATGTGTTCGTGGCGACTATTTGAGTTCATGGCAACTATATTGTTAATCGCAGTCTCAACATCATCTGTGAGCGGCTGATTCGTTACTAAGACGATCTCGTCGGGAGGCGAGGTTTGTTCAGTAACACTTCGATGAGCTCGCCGTAACCCATCTGTATCACTTGTGGCAGCTACTGGAAGTAGTACAGAGAGATTGCTCACGGTTGATTTGCCTCACACCATCTCATTTTTGGAGAGTAATAATCAAGCGACTGTATGGGCTCAAACAAACCCGTGTGATTAGTTCCTACACGGTAGTGGAGTGAATTCAATGTCCAGCTTTGGTTGTAAACTGACCTCCCACTGCCCATACCGTATCGGACGGATACCGCTTCCCAGCTAGGCACTAACATTGACAACGGATGCTTCGATACTAATCGTCCCGAGGTCGAAAACGACGGTACTGCCCTGACGTAACGACTGGCCCTTGAATCTAACACCGTTTCTCGTCTCCTGCATTCGTAGCTCCATAGTAATCACCACATCTCGGTTGACAGGATGCTCGGCGACGTTCACCGACCCGTTGTCCGCGGTCAAGATCATGGGTGAAGGTCTTATTTCCACGTCAGTCACCCGTGCAGTAGTCAAGTCACCGTTCTGCTCAGTCATCCCTGGCTGAATTGCACTGGCCCGTTCTTCCCGAATATCGCTCATCTGAACTTTTACTGTTCGAGTGGTAACTGATTCAAGTGGTTGCGAAGTCCCTACACGCTGAATTGGGCCCGAGAAGGTGTACTCGCCGGTGTCAAGCATAATTGCTGTGCCCTGCTGAATCGGGGTCGTCCCGAATTGTTGTTGCCCATTCAATGCGAGGGTCTGCAAGGACACCCCGACCACGAGACGCGTTTGATCGGGGTCTTGTGTAGCAAATTTATTTACGTTCTCAATAGTTGCGACAGTTCGTCCACCGAGTCGCACTTGATCTCCCGCCGTCACCTCACGAGCCTCCGCAGTTCCCATTACACTCTCCAGCACCACAGCTGAATCCTCGCGTACAAGGGACTCATTCTGCCCAACTGACTGGATCTGTCCACTCACTTGATATCGGTCGGTCGTGACCTCGAGCGTTCGGCCAAGCCGTGGGGGTGCATCGCTATACGAAATGCTGTCACCACTTACAGGGGCCTGTAGTGCTGCACGAGCGATAATACGGGTACCGTTACCCTGTGACGCAAAGTAAACATCAGTCAGCGTGAGCTGGCTGTTTCCGCCTGCAGAGTAGGTATCTCCAGTATTGATTTCCGAGGCGATGAATGCCGGTTGAGTGCCAAAATCAAGCGTAACGTGAGTCGTCCCAAGAGTTGGCTCCTCATCAGCGTTATCCTCACCAAACACGAGTGTAACGCCGCCTATGATGACCGCAAGAATGAATATAATTACGAATGCGTCAACAATGTTGACGACTCCAAGTAGATTGCCATCCTCATCAAGTATCTCCATCAGCCACCACCCAACATAGTGAACGTTACGCAGACCCAATTGTGGAACACGCAAAACCGTTCCGGAACAGAGTTACTGCCTGTTCGGCTCATGACGGGTGTAAATCAAGTGGGGGAAATTGGTTGATACGGTTAGATATTCAGCTAAACAGCCTCATCTGTCTAATCTGTCAAAAATCACTCCGGTCCACGTTATAAAAATAAATGAGTCACTCTGAGCGGTGTTCCTTATCGGGAGTCCCAGAATCCGAGGGTGGAAAAAGTACTCGCGTGATTAACTGACCGGCTCGCGTCTCGGCCGCCTGTTCCACCCCAGTCATTACTCGCTTGAGACCACGGCTAAGTGCTGATCGCCTCCAGTAGGGAGTAAGGCGGTTAACAATTTGATTAGTCAGTCTAAGCATAGGCCCGGCGGTCCATGTCTCGTAAAGGTCGATGACAACGACCTCGCGCCCAGGCTCTGTTGCTAGCCACCGATAGAGGTACGAGCGTCGAATGATGTGTCCAAGTTGAACACTCGAATCTTGTATCAGTGAGACGAATCGACTCTCACTCACGCTGGAGAGTAGTGCTCCGACGGCCGACTTGTGTGCAGCAATACGCACCCGCGTCCCCAACTCAGACATGTATCAGAGCAGTGGACGACATTGTAAAGAATGCCATGGTTGTGACTGTTAGTAAGCAGTAGATATTCATAAACAATATCGATTGTTACGATAAGCCGATAAAAGAGCTAGATTGAATTGTTATTCTCAATGATGGTTCTCTGTTGACTGATAACATCACACCGGATACCAACTGAATCTTAATTTAAAATCATCCCTCTGTTACAGAGACGTAATCTCTCAGAGGAATGTATTCTATGTACTGTTCGAGTGGTAACCACAAAAGCATCAAACCCGCACCCAGACTGTTTGCCACTATATCGCCGATGGTGAAGAATCGGTACGAAAGAGTTCCTTGAAGAATTTCAATCCCTAGCCCGACACCGAATGCGCCGCCAAAAACGACAAGTGTCCTGAGTCGGGGACGTGCCTGAAATTCAATTGTTGCGTACGCGAGTGTTCCAGCGAGGCCAAAGTACGCGAGAAAGTGAAGCACTTTGTCTGATTGGCCTGGAGATTGCATATTTACCGGAGGAGTCACCACTGAAAAGATCAAGATGGTAATTACTACAGCAGCTACAATAAGCCACCGAAGCGGCTTAGAACACAATGGAACCACCAGTCGTTTTGAGCCCATCAAACTACCCAATCTCGTTGGTTGGTAATCGGAGTTTCGTTGGACACCCCACACAGATCGAGTGATCGCTGGTTCAGGTCTGAGAGCGAGAGGCGTGAGTGAAATCTCAAAATTACAAGTACGCCGAATCAGCCAGTATCTCCCGGTGTTGTGAATCCCGACCGGTTATGATTAACAATGGAATCCGTAGCCATTTCATCCTCCACGTACAGTTCCGGCGTAATGACTGATTCCGTCCTCTCCCCGCAGGCGCTCGCGAACACCTATTCACCACAGGGGTTCGAGAGTGGATGGGAGGCCGTTGACCAGTATTTACTGGTCGTAGAGTACGCTGATCGAAACCCGGAAGCAACCTGGACCGATGCAGCAACCACCTTCGGCTTGCCTCCAAACCGGGTGAAACGATGGTACAACGGACGTAAACAGACAGTAGTGAGGCAGATCGAAACGGCGGACGCGCTGGGCTGGTTCGACGCTTCATGGAACTCCGAAATCGGGCGAGCGTTCAATCTCATCATCGCAGGAATTCTCAGTGGCGGAACACTTTCGCAGTCGTTTGAGGTACGGATCACAATTGATGACGATTTGGACGATGCGACCCGCAATAGCATCGAAACAGCATTTGAAGTCCTCTGTGGGAAGACGAAATTGGTGAGCGAGAACGACCCACAGCGGGCCACGATGATCGAACCAGCAGAACATAATCTCCTGCTGGGGAGGGCTCTCTACGTACTTGGAGTTCCGAAAGGTCGGAAGACGGAAGCAGAGTTTACGATTCCTGAACATCTCTCAAACCATCCTGAATGCCAACGAGAGTTCGTCGAATTGTACGTTGCGCTCCGCGGGTCGGTGAGTGAGAAAGGGACAATCGACATCCGAGAAGAACGATCCCAAACGTACTTACAGTCGCTTGCGGTGCTTATTGAGACTGTGACGGGTGAATCAGCGAAAGTTCGAGAGAACGGGGTTTTCCTTAGAAAGGCAACCGCCGAAGCACTTTCCGGTTCTGTAGAGTGGGACGTCAAAAAGTAGTAGGTGGATTGCTTATCGCGGTTCGTCAAAGGACGAAAATAGACTCCGGAGAGGGGATTTATTCACTCAAAGGTGCATGTTCGAATATGGGTTCGTCGGAAGAACAGTCAGGGGGAGACAAGCTCAAGGCCTATCTGGAAGAACACGGACCGACACCGCGACCGGAAGTGCCTGTAGAGGACTGGGTTGTTACTCGTGACCCCACAGTCAGGGTATTTTCGCCTCGACGTGGCTTGTTCGGGTCGGCGAAAGCAGCCCCAGTGGTATATTTACCGAGTCATAACCCCGTTGTAGTTGTCGAAACCTGGGTTGCAGCGAATGCTGAGTGGCTCACGGAGTTATCACAGAGCTCTATCACGCGCCGTATCGCAGCGGATTACGACGAAGAGTGGGTAAAGGCGTGGAAGCAGTGCGCGGCGGAACATGGGATCAAGTCGCATCAACAGGCCCCTGAAGACGCTGGCAAGGATCCGCTTCGTAAGTGCCCGGATTGTGGTGAGGAAGTGAGCGCTCGTCGATTCGTCCGTCATCTCCGAGAGTGTTCGTGAGCAATACGTGCTCACCGCTGCACCCGGAAGGGTTGTTGTGATTAGAGACCGTGTGAGGACCGGTTTACGGACTCTATGAGAGAAGCTCTCAGTACCAACGGTATCATAAAATCTCTGACCGCACAAGGCATATATGTAAGACCCGTTCAAATCTTGGCGGGTCCCTTCCCATTACAGCGTAGCTGAGTACCTCCACTGTACCGCGTTCGACGAGTGGACGAAAGGTGCGTTGTTAACTCGCACTCCACACAATCATGATCGGTCCCAACGACAAGTTACGCGCGATCGTACTTACAGCGCTGATGGTGACCTCCATTTTCGGAGGAACCATCACGTTCGCCGGTACAGCCAGTGCGCAAAACAACTTCGCCGGAAACACGGCACCCACAACAGTATACCTTGGAGATGAAGACGTCAATCTCTCTGAGGTCCCCGGCCTCACAACCAGCTTCATCGGTGTTGCTGGCGAGGCAGACGGAGGACTCGCAAGCGTCAATAATCTCGAGAGTGCCGATGTAACGACATCCAACGGCTTCGAACAGGGTGGCTACTCCAATCAGTCCGACGGCCAGCTCCTCGTCAGCGTTCAAGAACCCGAAATCTCGGATGTCACGTTGGAAATCCCGAACGGTGCTGACGTGACCAATAGCACCGTTACAAACGACCAGGACACGCTGAACGTGACCGCTGAGTGGAACTTCGCACAGTACGAAAACGTCACGATTACGGTCGAAGACGAGGATGGTTTCGAGATTCAAGATCAGCTCGGTACCGATCTTGAATTGGAAACCTCTGATGACGTTGCCACCCTCACCGGTCTCACCGACCTCGATTCAGGCGAATACACACTGACGGTTGAAGGTGAAGATGACCTTGACGGGACCACACGTTCCGTTACGTTCACCATCACTGATCAGGAGAATACCCTCACGTTGGGCCAAACGACAGCCACACAGGGTGACTCGGTAGTCGCCACTGCAACCGGCAACCCTGGTGAGACGGTTCACATCCGTATTGAGCGGAGCGCCCTGCTGGACAGTTACAGTGACCCGAACGACGTCTTCCCACAGACCGGTGACGTTGAGAATCCGCCCGGTGTAACCAACGCGACCGATGACGAGGGCACGGAATGGGTTGCTGCCGCACTCGCGCTCGGTGACGACGGCGAGGCTTCGGCTCGCATCCAGACCACACACCTCGACACCGACACTATCGACGTGGAACTAGCACCAGGAACAGATATCAACACTACTGCCGAGGATAGCACCGAACTCTCAGTTGAGGAACAGTCGATCAACATCACGTCCGCACCGGACGTCGTCCGGGTCAGTGAGGACTTCACCGTCGAAGGCACGGCTATCGAATCCGACGAGGTTGCAGCCTATGCCCGCATCGACGATGATTGGGAGCGTCTCGAAGGTGACGAGAATCCCGTCGACATCGACACCGACGGAAGATTTGTTCTCGAACTGACCGCGTCAAGCCCACTCCACATCCCCAACAGCTACCGTCTCGCAATCGTTAACGAAGAAGCGCTTAATTCCAACGACCAGTTCCCCGAGACACTCACGGACAACGAGTTCGGCGATCTCGAAACTGAGGCAGCCTTCGACGTGCGGTCGGTTGAGGGTGATCTAACCGCACAGCTGTCGAGTCAGCAAATTGCTGCCAACGTTGGTGATGGCGTCACCGTGTCGGGCACGGCGCTCGGACAGGGTAACAATATCCGAATCTACAAGGTTGGGCCGCGCGGGAACGTCCAATTCGTTTCAGCCGACGTCGACGATGAAGAGTTCAGCGAGGAATTCGACGGCATCGATGACCGTGGCACGCATACGTTCATCGTCGTGGGTGAAGGCCGAGACGGAACCTATGCCGCGGAGAATGCCGACAATGCGAACGTCGGCGGTGAAATCACCGGCGATGAAGTACCACAGCAAGCTGTCGCGATCATCAAAGAAGCGTACACAGGCGCAGGCGTGGATGACCAAGTAATCGAGCTGACGCTCCAGGCAGAGAACCCGCAGCTCTCAGTCGAGGACTTCACCACTGACGGACAGGTCGCTCAAGGAGAGGTTACCGTCTCGGGCACCTCAAACCGCGAAGACGAAACTGTCGTCTTCATCGAAGTCTTAGATGCGAATGACAACGTAGTCACCTCGACAGACACGGAGGTCAACGGAACGGCTAACGAGTGGTCAGCGTCACTCGACCTGTCTGACGTCGAAACCGGGACGTACACACTGCGAGCGACCGACGATGAGACTTCGGCCACGGTTGAGTTCGAGTTAGTCAATGTGCTCAACACGCCGTCGGAGACGCCCGTGACGGAGACACCGACGGAGACGCCTGAGCCTAGCACGCCAACAGAAACGGCTGAGCCCAGTACGCCGACAGAGACTCCTGAGCCCAGTACGCCGACGCAGACGACATCTACCTCAATGCCTGGGTTCGGTAGTGTCGTGGCACTCGTCGCGCTTTTCGGCGCGGCGTTGCTCGCGTACCGGCGCGGCTAGAATTGAAGGCCGACTGACCAGCGGAACTGGTTCTTTCGTTCGCGGTTTTTTTAATGACCAGGTGTGGAGTGGCGACGCTGACGAGAGTCTCGATTGGACAAGAAGAACAGCGTGGGGGTTCAAGGCGTGCCGAAGAAGGGTCCAAGAGAGACAGGTCAAATTACTGCAGTTCACGGCAGTCGAAGACGATAGTCGAAGGAATCAGTCAGCGTTCGTCGCTGTGGTGTTCGACAGTGGCTGTACCGGTCCACTGTACCCTCGCTTCCAGAGGACAATCTCTCCTTCAGCCCGGTAGCGGCCATACTCCGTCCCGAGACGGTCACCGAAGCCCTCCGTGAGTTTTTGCGACCAGAACTTCGAGTGGTGATCCACGAGGATATAGTCCGGGCGCACCACGCCGTGCTCCTCCTGATAGCGCTCGAACTGCGCTGGTGCGGCGACGTACCTAGCGGTCGGACGGGCCGAAACAAGCGGATAGACGTCGTTTTGTGTGACGAGTGTCGCGTCTCGGGGTACGGTGTCGATGGCATCATCCACCAACCGATTACGTTCACCCGGTGCTTTGATCTCTCCGAGGCCAAACGGTCCCTGAAGGGCGACGATACCGACACCGGCCGAGATCACCAAGACGAGAATCGTCATTCGGGCGAATAGTTCCCGGGAGGGGATGGTGACTGAGAGTCGGTCGAAAACACGGATCAGACCGACGTAGAGGAAGGGCAGGACGTAGAGCGGGTAGTGGCCGGCGAACTGGTAGTAGCCGGACTTGCCGGCGAACAGCCAGCCGAAAATCAAGAACGGCGCGAGCGCACCGAGCGTCGTCTCATCGAGGGCCGCGACGAAGAACACAGGGATGAGCACGAAGAACAGACCCAAGACCTTTCCTGAGAGGCTGAGCGTGAACAATTCCATCAGAAGGTCTGGATTCGATACAACCGTGCCAAGGAGGGTAGTGACGGTCGTCCGTGGTCCCTCAATGACAGGAGCGAGTGGAGCTGCGAGGGAGGCCATCGGTATGCCTGGTGTGTCGTTGAAGTACGAGATGACCACTCCGGAGACGAACTTGACCGCGACAACGATGGCGAAGCAGATGACGAAGAGACGTCCCTCACTACGGAGACGGTTCCGACGGAACGCCACCAGCGCTAGCCCAGCAAGGAATCCACCTAGCATCAGTGTCGCGAACTCGTTAGTCAGCGCGATTAGAGCGACCCCACCGAGAAACGCGTAGAAGGAGCGCTTGCGGTATGCGTAGTACGTGCCAAACACGAGCGCGGGGAGCACTGCCTGTTCGTAAAACCCGTTCCCCCACGCCGACCAGAGGTACGGATTCAGTGCGTACGAGACGACAACCAGACCCGCAACCCGGTCGTCTGCGAGTTGACTCCGAGCGGCGGCCCAGAGAACCGACACACTCGTGGCGAGGGCGAGCGACTGAGCTGCGAGCAGGGTGTACGGTGTCTGGAAGAGTGCGAACACAGGAACGAGGCCGAGGAGCGTGACGGCGAAGTGTGCCCCCCAATAGGAACTAAGCCCTGCGCGGAATTTCGCCTGCTGAAGAAATCCGGTCCCATGGACCGTTGTTGAGAAAAGGTGGACGTAGTCGCCGAAGTCACCTCCATACAGGAGGAACGTCTGGTACCGGTACGACAGGTAAACAAAAGAACCAATGAATAGCGCAGCCGACAGAGCCAGCACGATCTTGGTTTTATAATCGCCTACGAGACGCTTAGCGGGAGGGATCCGTCCCTTTCCGAATTGGTTGCTGAACGGGTCGGTCACAGTGTGTCCCACGCACAGAGATTGAGAGTTATTAACGCCGCTACGATGACCAATCCAACCAAAACAAAAGGATCATTGGTTCCATCGATCATGACTGCACACCCGGCCAGCATCAGTGCGACGCTCGCATGACTTCGTGAGCGCTGATGGAAGGACGAGGGATTCATACATACCTGCGGAGAGGAGGGCAAAGCTATCATCGTTCGCCTGTCCGGCGTTTGAAGATAGCCAGCTTATTTTCTTTCGGTTACCTGGGCATAAATCTTGAATCATTGAGTTCATGTGCAGGAGTCACTCTGGACAGTCTCGTGTCTGTCACCGGTTCGAGGAGATCAGACTCTGTCAGTCGTTCAATGATCTCATCTATCTAGATCCTAGCGAATGTCTTGACTTCGTCAAACAAATATCTCGCAATCAACAAGGGTCCCATCATCGGTTTCGGATTAGACTACGAAGCACCGAAGTCCGACGTTGATCCCACTAAGTAACTGATTAAGAAAATCATATTACCCATATACTTATGAAAAACTGATTGTCATAACAGAGTATGGGATTCAAAGCCCAATGCACAAGTTGTGGACAGAGAATGAAAAAAACCATCACTGGACGAAGAAAGGGGTATTCGGTCGTCAGTGAAGGGAGACATAGTGTGACACTCCGCTGCTCCGGCTGTGGGAAGCAACGGACGATGCGAAAGTAGGAAACTACCGTCTCACCAGCTCAAATCCACCTCCTTGATCTATACCAGCGTCCGTAACTATGTGTTTGAAGATTCTTCACACCGAATTCAGTGCTCTCGGTCTCTCAGCAGGCGTACGAGAGACCTCACTGGCTGAGTGATCTCTTTCAATTACTACTATAGATTACCTGTGTGAATTGATTGGGGTATGATAAAGAACGTGCGCGAGATGATTGGTCCACGGCAGGCCGGTATTCTCCTGATGGGCCTAGGCTTAGTGACATTCGGGATGATCGGTCTCTGTGGTAGCGGGGTCTCGTCTCATAGTCTGCTCATCGTTATCCTCCTTATTGAAGTTGCGTTCGCAGGTATTCTCTTCGGGAGCATGATAAATTGATCCGACGAAGCCGTCAAGCAGTTCAATTTGGATACGACCAGCACCCTGAGTTAATGGGAGCTCTCTGGAAACAAGAACTGGCGCATCTCCAGCCCATTGCTTCTGAAAGCCATGCCGGTTACTTCGGTTTAGTCGGAACCAGGGTCGGAATTCAACAGTTCACTGTATAGGCGCCACCGAGCGGCCCCCCTGCACGACCATCTCGGTCTCTCTGCCGCTCAACGACGTCAGTCCGGTTCGCGTTCAGTCAGAATCAGCTGTATCACGTTCGGCGTCAGAATCGGCACTGGCCTCATCCGGGACCTCCCACGAACTCACGTCGACGCCTTCGCTTTCGAGGTAATCGCGAATGTCGCTGCGCTGATCCTGCATCTTCTCGCGCAGTTCCTCGATTTTGGCGTCGGTCATGGGGCGTCGCGATTGATCCCGTGCCATTGTTCAAATCTCCGTATGTACCCATTCAGGTGCGTGTTCAAATGGTCTTCGGCAGCATCGAGTGCCTGATTCGCTGAGAGCGGCGGAGTGAGTTCGTGGCTATCGATCTTCTGGCCGGCGCGGTAGATGTCGATGTGTAACCCCTCCTCGGTGACGTCGTGCGTCGCTTCGTCGCTTCCTTCTTCATCGTGATCGTATCGAACGACGGTCGCCCACTCATCGACGAGCGGGTCAACGAGGTACTCGAGTTGTACGACAAAGCGTGTTACCTTCCCCCGTTCAACGTCGATTCCGAGTCGACGGCGGGCCCAGCGGTCAACTTGGACGGTGAACTCTTTGTCGTAGTCGCGAGGGCCGTCGTCGCTCATTCGAACTCAGCCGTTGGGTCGTATACTCACCTAATGTGACTGTCGATGTAGTCGTATTTCTCGGTAGGCCAGTTTGATGTCGCTATGCCAAATGACGTCGGTCTAGCCTACGCTGAGTAGAGGTCATGAGTGAACAACACTACCTCGGTCGTCTACATTAAGATATGTCGCGCAAATTTCGTTGATGGCTTCAGGACGGGTTTGAACTTCATCTGGAGTGCCAGGTAACTGCTGTCGGGTGTAGATGAGGTAGGTGGCGTCTTCGTGTATTGAGATTTGATCTTGTTCAATATCAAGACTCCTTGATAGCTCAGATGTCGCCACCTAGGTCGATCCTGAGGAATTCGGATCAGTCGTCGCTGCGAACAGTCGAAGACCAGTCCCGGTTTCCGAAATCTCGGTGTATGTGTCTACTCGATCAACGATTTCTCGCGCCCACGTGTCGATGGTACCTGTCTCGGGGTCGTGGCAGCGTTTGAGAACGAGTCCGACTGTTGGTTCGGACGGTGAGAGCATGTACGCGACACCGTCTGTCGTCGTGTCCGAGCGCTTGTGGTAGATGACTGCTTCGTCGTAACTGACCCAAGTTGTGGGGTCCTCCATCGATGCGTATTCTGTGCAGTCAGAGGCTTGGATCGGCGCGGTCGGTTTTGGTCTCTCTTTGAGGGGACATGAACCGCATCCCTGCTCCTGTGGTTTATTGCAGTTGAGCGAGTTACACCGGGGAAATCGCCAGGCAATCCAACGGTTCTGTTGTTTCAATGAATGAATACTACTCATTCTCATCAACCCTGGCTAACAGACCAGGCTTAAATGCGGCGAGCTTAACTAATTGACAACGGGATAGGAATAGCTGGAAGCAAAGGGAGTCGGTATTCATCGTTCAATTGGTGTGGTTACAAATCACTCAGTCGTCTGTACCTTTCGGCAGTCATCACCTTAACCAACAGAATTGGCAGACAGGACATCGTGTTGGTTAATATGTGTGACGACGTCATGACGCGCCTCTTTACGGTGGTCGTCGTCCCATCTCTGAGACGTCCAGATGATTGACTAGCACAAGTTCTCATTGAGGTTACGAAGGGGGATTGCGTCGTATTAAGCCGGATGAGCGTTGCCGACTGCTTCCGAAATTGAGGCGGCGACGTCGGCTTCGTCCTCGGCGAGGGTCAGCGCCTCAAACGTGTCACCATTGAGTGAGAGCAGTGAGATCTTGATGTGTCCATCTTCGGTTTGGAATGCTTCGTATGTCATCGCGACGGCGATTGCGAGGCCTGTGAGTCCGATGAAGACGGCTAGTAGATTGCCGATGTCTGGGATGATTTCGTTGGCGAGAAAGCCTGCGATGACGCCTCCAATGCCGACGAAGACGGCGAGAAGGATGCGTTCGATGTCGACTGGTTCCTTGCCGATCTCGGTGATGCGGACACCGGCGACGTTATCGCCTGTGAACAGGGTGCTGTTAACGAATTGGTGCTCGCGTCCGGAGTTAGCGTTGTGTTGTTTGATGTCGAGGATGCGTCGGTCGGTGACGACGATGGCGTCGGTGCCGCTGGCGCGGGCACTGTTGATTGTTTCTCCGTCTGCGAGGTGCGGTTTGATTGCCTCTTGTGTCGCCATGTATGAGTGTTCTGTCTGCGAACAAGTATTTGAATGTAAATACGCCGTGTCAGATACGATAACCAACTTCTGATACGAAGTCAAGATTTCATGGCGGACCTGAATACGCTATTCGTCCTCTGTGGGTTGCATCTTCTTCGTATATTTCGGATGCCACCAGACGACACTCCGTCCTCCAACAGACTTCGACTGTAACGTTCCGTCCGCTTCCAGATTCTTGAGCCGGTCTAGAAGACCACGCCGTTCGATTGGGAGTTCAGCAGCCACTTCGGATGTCGTGAGAACTGGATCAGCTGCTTCTCGAAATACGTCAAGAATCTCTTTGTTTGAAACGGACGGAGGCCGACCTGCACCATCACTCATCACCCGGATAGCGAGTCGGAGCTGTGTTAGGAATTTGCTCTTTCAAAGGAGTAAATTAATTAGCACGCACGAAGGAGATAATCACGACCAATGGCGAACTCGAGAACGTTCACGGGCGACGGTTCGGGTCAGGACACCTCCTCGCAGACATCAGTGAAGGGGTGATCAGAAGATGAGTGACGAAGACACGGTGGAGAAACACCTGTCCATTATTCATCACGCACTACGAGCTGCTCGCCGTCGTCGTGTAATTCAACTTATGGCTGAAAGAGAGAACAAAGCAATCTCAGTCCGGTTTCTCGCAAGTCAAATCACCGCGTGGGAGCACGATCTCCCGGTTGAGCAGGCGACAGGGGAGCCCTATCGAAACGCGTACAATGCGCTTTCTCAGACGCATCTTCCCACGCTCACAGATGCGGGGATAATAATCTATGACTCACAGAGGCAAGTTGTGTCCCCTGGAAAAAATCTTCAACTTGCGGTTCTGCTTGTGGCGACAAATCGACCGACTGTCGATATTTTATACGAACCAGACGCACAGGATGAAGACGAGAGTACTGAGTCTGTCAATGGCTGATTGAGTAAGTACCATCAGCGCTATCAGAGCCTATGCGAGTTCACAAGTTCGCTCACGGACCACCAACTCCGCGTAAACCGCAGGATTTCACTCAAGCCGCTCTCCAGAGGCACAGGGTGCGAAGCAAGTCCATCAGTAAGGAATAACCGAAGTGAGTCTCGTTGTGGAGAGCCACTGCTGCTGACTGAGATTAAGACGAAGCAGTCGGTGGAGAATGTGGACGCGCCGAATCGACATCATCGTGCGCAGGCGCATGCGTATATGTGGGGGTTGTCTGAGAAGTACGACCGGTCGGTCACTGACGCGGTCATTCTCTACGGTGGACGAACGTCGCTTGACCTCAGGTGTTTTCATGTGGAGTTCGATCCGGAGTTCTGGACAGACACCGTCGTTGAGTGGGCGGTACAGCACACCACGTATCGACTGGACAGTGAACTTCCACCGCCGAACCCGACGTTTCAGTGGGAGTGTGAGTTCTGTTCATACCGAGAGCGCTGCGGACAGGGTGAGACGAGTTACAATGATGTAGGCTCAGTCGGGTTACTCCCGGGGTTAATCGAGTATCCACGGAAGAAGCTCGTCGAGTATTTAGAGGCTTACCCGGAGACAAAGCTTACGCCAGAAATCGCAGGTGAGTATCCGGACCTTGCCCGATCTCATGGTGTGTACGACTGGATTTGCGAAGCATGTGGAGAGCGACAGCTGTGGGGAGAGATTGAGTGGGAGCAATCGCTGTCATGGTTACCGGATTGTCCGAGTTGTGCTGCAGATGGAGTGCCAGCTTCTCTGGGGGGACCCTCACCATCGGTTCAACATTCTCAGGTGCTACGTAGTCAGGATCGTCTCAGCGAAACTCAAGGGTCGAGTGATTAAATGGTGCCCAGCAAATTCGTCATGGATTGTGGGTTAGTTTGCCCTGCGTGCGAGGAGAGCCCTGTTGATGAATCCTTTGAGCAGATTGATGCGTTCTGTAACGCGTGTGGATTCGTTATTCATCAAGAACGGTTAGATGAGACTCTCCGTGAGCATAGAAACGTTGGTGTGGATGTAGCAGAGGTTCCGGAGAAGAAACCGAGATGGTCAGAGTTTCACAAGGCGCGGAACAGTACAGAGCACCGACTTGCTATGTCACTCGAGTATCTTGAGTTCATCGGAGAGCGGGCCAATCTCTCGTCTGACGTACGGTTGCAGGCTGCGGAAATCTACGCAGAGGCGGTCCAGCAGGGTCTGATTGAGGGACGGCGAACAGAGGAGGTAAATCAATGCCGTGGTGTGTTTGGCAACCAGACAGGTGGGGGAGCCACTCCCGATTAATCGAATCGCCTCTCGGACCGGAGAGAACCCTCGGATTATCGGAAAACTCACCAAACAGATCCAACGCGAGCTTCAAATTCAGGATACAGAATGCCTTCCAGAGGCCTATGTGGAGGGAATTTGCAGTGCACTCGGCTGTGATGAGGCTACAGTCACTAGTGACATCACACTGACACGAGCATCTCAGAGAGCCGGCCTGAGTATCGGACGGAATCCAGCAGGCGTAGCAGCAGCGGTTATTTATCTGGTAGAATGCGAGGAAAGGACTCAAAAAGAGGTTGCATCGGCTGCAGGTGTCTCACTTGGCGTAAGCAGACACTGGTGAGCGTCTCAAAACGGCTCACGTAGGCAATCTCGCATCGATTAAATACTAGTTCTTTTATATTCAATATAAACTAGATTTTTACTCGGGACGATCTCCCTCGCAACGACCGTCTTTCTGATCCCATCACAGTCCTCGTTCGAGATACTCGAGTTCTGCATCGAGAACGGTATCGTTCTGACCGTGTACACTCCACTGGACAAGGGGAGAGTCATCGGAAACGAGGTTTTCAAGGAGATTGGCGAGCAGTACGGAAAGACCGCCAGCGCAGGTCGCACTCCGCTGATTGAGTCAACAAGAGATGGTCACCGCGATTCCCAAGGCTTCGAGCCGGACTCGTATCGAAGAGGACTTCGACACCTTCGACTTCGAGCTCAGCGACGAGGAGATGGAACGAATCTTCGGCATGCAGGTTGGACTCCTCTCTCGACTTCGCAGGCTGCTTGATCTCTGAAAGGCGCTTGTCTCGTAGTCACGTTTCAGGCCGGGACGGTTGTCAAGCGTCCACATCGTCACCCGCACTGTCAGGGATAACGTGAGATTCGATATACCACAGCAACAGCACATACGCGACTACGAGTAGGTAGATACCCACGTCAAGTGACGAAGCAAGCCCCACAACGGCCGCGGCATAGAAAACAAAAAACAGAACGACGCAAATCCCGACCAAGGCCCACAGACTCTCTTCTGACTCAGTCTGCCCTTCGTGAGTCCGTTCGGCAAGTCTGTCTGGCATCTCCCAGACATTAGCCAGCATGATGATCATCATCAGGAGCAATCCAACCATAACCGCGACGACCAGTTCCACGTCATCGGGATATGACCCGAGGATATCTGAGAAGTATCCTTTGAGCAGGCCTTCGGCGAACGCAATCGAAATTGCCTGTCCAATAGCAGCGAGAAACACGACTTCACCATCCGATTCGATCGGCTGCGGGTCGCCGTGGAAACTGTAGCGAACCGACTGCAGTACCAAAAACAGAAGAAAGAACCAGACGACATCGAACCCTACGAGCACCAGGAGTGACGCACTTTCATCGAAGAACTGCCAGACAAACACTGAGGCGAGCAGGAGCAGACTGTTGGCGAAAAGCAGGCCACCCCTCGGCCGAGTAGCGAGGGATGAGGGTACGTCCGGTGGGGGCAGGTCGTACGTTTCACTCTCCCAATATTCAGCGAACGTTGGTATCCGTGAGAACTGCCGAGACCAATACAGCAACCCGATGAGGCTGTAAACGAACGGGGTCAGCAGCACAGCACTCAGGGCTGCACTGCGTGCAACGGTCCAACCGGCCTCATCGGATGGGTGGTCGAATCCTTGCCCACTGATTATCTCGAGGAGATTGCCAACGGTGTCAGTAGTCAGTCCAAGGTTGCCGATTAACACGTACGCACAGAACCCGAGTCCAAGCCCGCTCACGACCACCATCAGCATCCCTTTGAAATTGCGGATTGAGTTGACAGTATTATCTACCAGGCGAGATTCAAGATTCGTACGAACCCGAGTGATTCGCCCACCAGTGGGGATGAAGCTCACGACGACGCCGAAGAGAAAGAGCGCTTCCGGAACGGGATAGTACGTGTTCAGGACACCAATGACGATTCCAACCCCAAAGCAGGGACCGACGAAGATAACACCTGAGGGAATGTCGTACAACGAGAGTACGATACGACGCACGTGGTCCGGCAATTCCCGTGCCGCTCTAAGCGTGCGTTTTTCGGATGCAATCGCCTCGTCGGAGAACGTATCGAACGTCAAGTAGGCTCGAAACACGACACTCTCTTCATCAAAGAGATGCTCATCACGGAGAACTGAGAGATAGATGCTGAATGCGAGTGTCCCGACGATCACTCCGCGCCAAAAATTGCCCAGAACGACTCCGCTCTCAACGAGACCAAACGCAACTTGTGAGGGACTCAGGCCCAACCCGACAGTCAAAGCGAGGCCAAAATACACCGTCAGTACCGCAGTGAGGGCTCGGAACCCGACCGTCACTGATAGTCGTTGCATCTCTTTGGGATACAGTTTCGGAACAAGCGCGTAGACGAGGTAGCCGAGAAAGACCCAGGAAAGTTGCACTCCGATCACGCCATCATTGGACGTGCTTAGAGCGATGATCAAGAGCGTGATGCCGACCTCTGGTAACTCAGCAGATGAAAGAAGGCGTACTACTGGCTGTGAGGTAAAGACGCTCATCGCGGCCAGCCCGACTCCTACTATCCGTTGTCGCACGTCCAACACACCTCGGAAGCTTCAGTGACTCCCTCTTGTTCATACACTGAGCACAGCAGTCGCATCGGCAATAGATGACGTGACAACAAGCATGATTCTATGGGTTCGTCCAACGACAACTCACTCTCCCTCAGTAGTCCCTCTCAAAGTCACCTTCCTCTGTCACCCAGTCGTCACACACGTGAGCGGGCCACCTCAACAGAAGATACTGTTATGACATTTGGACTATATTGATTGAATATGAATTCTCTCCCTGGCGACAGCACCCCGAAGTCGCGTCGCCGTGTGTTGCGAATGGGAGCGCTGCTGGTGGCCGTCGCGACCGCGGGCTGTAGCAGCGATAGCGGGGGCGAAAACTGTCGCAACGAACGGGTTAGACGCGGTTCAATCCCGATCTTTCGTGGTGAGGGACTGACAAGTTTCTACGAAAAAGAGTGGTACATCGAGGTCGATGCGGGCGACGTACTGGAGGTGTCGGTCGTCTCGGCAACGGAGACTAACGACGAGGCGGAAGTCAGACTTCATATCAAGCCGGCAGACTCCGATATCGAGGGCGAGTATCAATCGGGGTTCCGCGACCGAATCGAGGAAGAGTATCGGTTCCCAAACACCGGCCGATACCACGTGCACCTGCGAGAGCAGGCCCCGGTTCTGGTCGTCGGGAACCCAGACTACGAGCAAGCGTCGTGGACTATCGACGTCACGGTCCACAACTACGACACGGAGCGCGTTTGTCAGTGACCCACGACTGAAGTCGTGCGTAACTGACCGGCAGTCCACAGCCCTCTTCAGAAGTTGCTCGATGCGCCGTCGGTGACTCCAATAGTATCCCGGTCAACCCCTATACCAGCAGTTCGAAATACGATGAATCTCCTCAACCGATATCAAGATACAACTCGAAAGCTGGCGCATGGCGGAGAACGAAGACGATAAACATAGAGGGCTTCTCAAGAACCAGACCACGGGGGAAGACCGAGTTCGGATGGTCGCTCGTCAGCTCTCAGAGCCCAGGACGGAGAACTGGATCGCCTCAGAAGCGGAGTGGTCACACGAACCGACCACTCGCGTTCTTCAGCGTCTCGTCACTGACAGGGTTCTCCGACGCGATGAAAGCGGGCCTCATGGCACCTACCTGATTCACGGAGAGAACCCCGGCCTTTAGGCCGGGCGTGAATCCGACACTACATTTCACGAACCACGTTAGACGCTTACTCCGGGATATCCTCCCGAACCTTCTTCTCGCCTTCGAGAAGCAATCCTTTCCACGTCAATCCACGGTGTTTCTTCAACGCTTTCAACCGCTCGTACTGCTCCTCGTCATCGAATTCGATTCGGACTGCGACGAACTGGTACCCTGACGAATATCAGCGATAACGGGAACTGATGACCAGCCGTGACGCGGTTCGCGAGAACTTGCTTGCGACGGGTTCGATTGAGTAGAGCTCACGAACCACTCTGCGCTCAGTACATTTTATCGGCCCCTGACAGGGTGCGGGGCGTTCCGAATCGGGACGTCTCGACGGAAATCATGGCGACGAGTGACTACCCACCGGTGTCGTTCAGCGACACCGACACCCGACGCGACGAGATGCACAGCACGATAGAAGAATGGGTCGAGGATCTCATCGACCTCGTCGACGAAGCCACGGCGACCGAAGAGTTCCAGCAGTGGCTCGACGTCCAGTCTCGATTCCACGACTACTCACACCGAAATACGCTCCTCATCGAACTCCAGTGTCCGGAGGCGACGAAGGTTGCAGGGTACAACACCTGGCGAAACGAGTTCGACCGCTACGTCAAAGAGGGCGAACAGGCGATCTGGATCTGGGCGCCGATACTCATAGGAGCGCTTAACACGGTATCAAAGAGGGAATTGTCCATGGATACAGCATCATCGACGAAGTTGGGGGTTGTGTGTGTACAGAATGCGGGGCGTAGCCAGATGTCGGCTGCGTTCGCTGAGCGGGAACGCGACCGGCGAGAATGAGGGGACAATATCGAGATCCTTACCGGCGGTTCACACCCGGCTGAAAGCGTTCACGACGAAGTGATCACGGTCATGCGTGAGCGAGACATCGATCTCTCGAACCGGACACCGCGGGGGGTTTCGACTGACGAGTTCGAATCGTGCGATGTCGTCGCCACGATGGGCTGTTCGACGCTGGAACTGGACGCGGAGAACGTCGACGTTAGAGACTGGGCGTTAGACATCCGTACGGGCAAGACCTCGACACTGTCCGCGATATTCGTGACGACATAGAGCGACGCGTCGAGATGTTGTTCGACGAGTTCTATCCGGACGAACCGTAGCGTAGGCGTAATCGGAGGGTTCGTTCGATCCCCGGATCGCACAATTCCCAACTGGGCAAGGCTGCCAGTACTTTTCTGTTAGTTAGCGATCTTGTGGTGGCTTCCGGGCCTCGATAGTAGCCGACACGAGGTAGTCACCGAGGTCGCGATCGGCATCCCAATCACTGATGAACTCGGTGCTCTCATCTTTGGGCGCGATCTCGATCGCTTCGAAGCCGGCACTGGCGAGCATCGCTTCGAGATCCGCAACGGTCGACGCACCGGCGACGCAGCCAGTTAGCGAGTCCGGGTCCATCTTGATGTCGTCGGGGAACGGCGCGGTTTGGACGACATCTGAGATGGCGACGCGCCCACCGGGCTTGAGGACACGATAGGCGTCGTCGAACACGAGCTGTTTCTCCGGGGCGAGATTGATGACGCAGTTCGAGATAACGACATCGATGGTCGTATCGGCAACGGGGAGGTGGCTGATCTCGCCGAGTCGAAACTCGACGTTGTCGGCGTCGTTCTTCGCGACGTTCTCTCTCGCTTTCGAGACCATCTCTGGTGTCATGTCGACACCGATGACGCGGCCGTCCGGACAGACCTCCTGTGCAGCGAGGAAGCAGTCGAAGCCCGCACCTGAGCCTAGGTCGAGTACTGTCTCACCGGGTGCCATCTCGGCGAATGCCTTCGGGTTTCCACACCCGAGGCCGAGGTCTGCACCGTCGGCGACCGACGCGATATCGTCCGTATCGTACCCGAGGCGTTCGCTCCCAGTCGCGTCTTCGTTGCCGTCACAGCACGCACCCTGGTCGGCGACATCGACACCGACACAGCAGTCCTTACCGTCCGTAGCGATGGTCCCGTAGCGTTCGCGCACCATCTTCCGAGCCTCCTCGGGGTCGCGGTCACCGGCTACGGGATCAGTATCGTTACTCATGGGTACCTCGCAGGTCGTCGAGTGTTTCGAGGAGGGCAGCAGTCGTCTCAGTCGGTTCATAGTACCGCCAGGACCCCTCTTTACGGCGCGTGACTAGTCCTGCGGTGTACAAGCGGGAAAGTGCTTGGCTGACGGCGCTCTGGCTGACTCCGACTGCGGCTTCGAGATCGCAGACGCAGACGCCATCGTCGGCGTTCGTGATGCGCCGAAGCAGTTCGTATCGCGTGTCGTTCCCCATCGCGGTCAGTAGTTGGAGGTCCGTGGCCATGGCGTCCGAGTCGATGTCTCGGGGCGGTGCACAGCAGGTGTCGGTCCCTTCCGCGGTTTCGTCAGTGATTGTGCCCTTACTCATATCAGCTATAGCTTATACAAGTATATGCTAATATGTTTCGCTTGGGGGACCGCACGCAACGTTGGAATCAGCTTGAGCCTTCGTTACAGCCACAATTACCCCCGATTTGACCCCCAATCAGTACGCTAGAAGGAGGAGTACACCCACGAAACTCTCTGAGTAAAACCCACAGTTGAGGGATGGGAGCTGAGTACGTATGCATTGAGAGTACTGGTCTCGACTTTTGGGATCCTGTGGAAGTTGAGACTATAGAGGGTATAGCGGGCCTGTGATGCGTGAACTTGACCGAATCCGTGACTGGGAACTGCTTCAGACCGACTCTCGAACGTCCGTTCTTGTTCCACTATCCAAGAATTCGCCTACATGAGTTGTCTTGGATAGTAGACGATCAGGATGAACCCGCTCTGTAGAGCCCCGGGAGAGAAATACGATGAGTGATTGTCCATATGCTATTTGTGCCTCCGAATCTGATGAAGTAGTATGAAGCGAGAGAGTCAAAAACACGGTGGAAAATTTCGATTTTTAAAATCGACTCGGAGACGAGGGTCATGACGCTTCACGAAGAGGGGTACCGACTCGATGATTTGGACCGTCGCATCATCTATTCCCTCATGCAAGACGGTCGGGCTACAGCCACTTCGATCGCCGAGAGCGCAGACGTTTCGGGTGCGACGGTTCGCAATCGGATTGAGAGACTCGAAGACTGTGGTATCATCCAGGGGTATCGAACACACATCGACTTCGAGGCGGCCGGAAGTAACCTCAGGAATCTCTACCTGTGTAACGTTCCCGTCCCAGAGCGAGAGGCGCTGGCCCACGAGGCACGGACTATCCCCGGCGTGATCAACGTCCGTTCGTTAATGACCGGCCGCCGGAACCTCCACGTACTGGCGGTTGGCGAAAGCACGAGAGACCTTCAGCGGGTCTCACGAAGTCTCTCGAAACTCGGCATCGAAATCGAAGACGAAGACCTGCTCGAGGACGAGTTGTTCAACCCCTACGAGCCGTTCAACCCCGACGATAGCCCCCGAGCGCCAGCGTTGAACGACTTCATCGATCTTACTGGAAATGCGAGAATCCTCACCGTGAACGTTTCGTCCGACGCTCAGGTCGTGGGAATGTCGCTCGAGGAGGCCAACCAGACGGGGGTGCTCGATGAGGATACACTCGTTATCGCCATCGAGCGGGGCGACGAGGAAATCATGCCACACGGCTATACTGTCATCAAGCCCGACGACATAGTGACGTTACTCTCGCACCACCAGACCGACGCTCGGGCGTACGAGGCGTTCCAGAGCCCGTCGCAACAAGAGGCGTCGTCGTAGGTGGGTCGAGATGGTCTCACTCGTCCAGCGGTTGCGATACTGGTTGGCCGACGAATCAATCGTCTACGAATGCCGGAATTGCGGAACAACGCTCGACGAGAACCAAGATACGTGCCCTGCCTGTGGTGCCGACGATATTGCACGTTACGACCTCAACTGATACCGACATGACTACACAACTCACCCGACACGTACTCGTACCAGTCGCTGACCAAGAGGACGCACGAACGACGGCGCAGACTCTCAAACCGTACGACTTCAGCCAAATCACCGTTCTCCACGTCGTCGAAAAAGGTGAAGGAGTGCCAGACAAGACGCCAGTCGAACAGTCCGAACAAGTTGCCGCTGAGGCGTTCGACGCTTTTCGGGAGACGTTCCCCGACGCGGAGACGGAGATTACGTACCGCCGGGATGTCGTCGAGGGAATCATCGAAGTCGCAGACGAAATCAACGCAGATGCTATCGTCTTCAGACCACGCGGGGGTGCGAGAATCGTCCAGTGGTTGTCGGGTGACCGATCTCTCCGGCTGATCACCGAGGCAGATCGCCCAGTCATCTCGATTCCGGAGGGGCCCGAGGAATGAGTGCAGGCGACGAGGAACTCGCAAAGGACCTCGGACTGCTCTCAGCGCTGACTATCGGAGTCGGTACCATGATCGGGGCCGGAATTTTCGTCCTGCCCGGTCAAGCAGCGGCAGCTGCAGGTCCGGCGGTCGCGCTTTCGTTCGTCGTCGGGGGTGTCATCTCGCTATTTACTGCCCTCTCGGCATCCGAACTCGGGACGGCGATGCCGAAAGCCGGTGGGAGCTATTACTACGTCAATCACGCGCTGGGGCCACTGTTCGGGTCGGTCGCCGGCTGGGGCAACTGGATGGGACTGGCCTTCGCCTCGGCGTTCTACACACTGGGATTCGGCGAGTATCTCGCTACCTTCCTCCCGCTGCCCGCGCTCGCGCTTGGCCCGGTCGGGCTGTCTGAGTTTCAGCTCGGTGCCCTCTTGGCAGGAACGGCGTTCATCGCCGTGAATTACGTCGGTGCCAAAGAAACCGGAAGTGTCCAGGTCGTCATCGTGACGATCCTCGTCGGGATTCTCACGCTGTTCTCGATACTCGGGTTCCTCCAGGCGGACATCTCGACGCTCCGGCCGTTCTTCCCGACAGAGACGGGGGGAGCTACCGCGATCCTTCCGGCAACGGGACTGGTGTTCGTCTCGTTCCTCGGGTTCGCAAAGATCACGACCGTCGCCGAGGAGCTGAAAAACCCCGGACGGAACCTCCCGCTGGCAGTCGTTGGGAGCGTCCTCATCGTGACGGTCATGTACGCAATCATTATGGTGGTGCTGATGGGCGTCATCAACTGGCGTCAACTCGGCCCAGAATTCACCACCACGCCCGTACTCGACGTCGCGGAGATTGCGTTCGGGACAATAGGAATCGCAGGGATCGGCGTCGGCCTGCTGACGTTCGCTGGCCTCCTTGCGACTGCCTCGAGCGCGAACGCCTCGATCCTGGCGTCGTCACGAATCAACTTCGCGATGGGGCGGGACAAACTCATCTCGAACAAGCTCAACGCTATCCATCCGAACTTCGCGACGCCATACCGCTCGATCGCCGTCACGGGAGTACTCATCCTCCTGTTCATCGCGATCGGCAATATCAAGGTACTTGCCAAAGCCGGGAGCGTCCTTCACCTGATCGTCTACGGGCTACTCAACCTCGCGTTGATCGTGATGCGAGAGGCAGACGTCCCGGAGTATCAGCCCGATTTCGAGGTGCCGCTGTATCCGGTTGTCCCCGCGTTGGGAGCGATCAGCTCGTTCGGACTGATCGCGTTCATGGAGCCGATCGAGATCGGCCTCTCGCTGGTGTTCGTCGTTGGGGGACTCGTCTGGTATCTGGCCTATGCTCGCAACAAGGCCGAAAAAAAAGGAATCTTGAGTCAATACATTCTCAACCGGGCCGACGAGATGCCGGCGACGGCTGTGTCGGCAGCAAGCAAGGCCCAGCCTGATGGCGGCGAGTATCGGGTTATGGTCCCACTGGCGAACCCTCGAACCGAGAAGGATCTAATCACGTTGGCGAGTGCGATTGCGAAACAGCGCGGGGGGACCGTCGATGCGGTCCACATCGTCACCGCACCCGACCAGACTGCGCTTCAGTACGCTGCCGACCACGTTGATGAACTCGAAGAGGACTACCACAAGGTACTGGATAAGGCCAAGCGAGACGCCGAAACGTTCGGGGTCAACGTCGAAACGCATACGATCCTCTCCCATCGGTTATTCGAGGAGATCTTCGACGCTGCTCGCGACCATCAGGCCGACCTCGTGGTGATGGGCTGGGAAGACAACACTCATGGGGCGCCCGGGCGCGTGGAGAGCGCACTCGACGAGTTGACCGACGTCCTCCCCTGTGATTTCCTGGTGATGAAGGATCGTGGCTTCGAGCCTGAGGAGATCCTCGTCCCAACGGCTGGCGGGCCAGACTCCGATCTGAGTGCGGAGGTCGCGAAACTTCTCCAGCGGGAGTACGGCTCACAGGTGACCCTACTGCACGTCGCAGACTCACGCGATGAGGGCGAGGCGTTCCTCGAAGCGTGGGCCGAGGAACACGGCCTCGGTGACGCCACGCTCCGGGTCGAGACAGGCGAGGTTGAGGCGGCGATTGAACGGGCGGCCGCTGACAGCTCGATGGTAATAATCGGGGCAACCGAACGGGGCTTGCTCTCCCGACTGTTCAGGGGTAGTCTCGTTTTGGAAGTCGTCGACGACATCGAGTGTCCCGTCCTGCTCGCCGAGCGACCGCGGGCACGGGGAGTTCTCGACAGGTTGACCGGCGATTAGCGGGGCTGCATTGCTATGTTGTGGATAGAACATTCGAACACTCAACATCTGTGGATGGCTAGCCCTAAGCTGAGTTCTCCACGTCTCTCACCGATGGAGCGATAATGTCGAATTGGGAGCCCCTAGAACTTGGACGGGTCGCGTCGCGGAATGTTTAGAGCGCGCGGCGGGGATCGCAATTCGCCTGGGACGGAATGGCATCATTTTGATTGTCCCGCTCCTCCTCGGTTACGTCCTCTTGGGGACACTGCTGACGTGGACCGGACTGATCACATTGCCGTACCCGTTTCTCTCGGTAGCGTCGGATCCGGTATTCAATCTCCTCGGATTCGCCGCCGGAATTGCAATCACACTCGCCGGTGGTGGGCTCCTTGTTCTCTTGCTCATGAACGACCTGCAGCGGGTCGGAAACCAATTTGCAGCCCTCCTCATAGGCATAAGCATCGGCTCGAGTGCGGCTCTTCTCCGTCACACACACGAAACCGCACTGACCGTGATTCAAACTGGTGTGAGATTCCTCCTCGAGTTTGCGGGGATCTCGTAGGTTGGCCCTCCCACGAGGAGAACACCCCGTGTAATGCATTCCTCACCTGCTACTGTGAGTGTAGATGGAACCACTCCAAACAAAGCGACTGAAGGGGACCGGATTGTAGTCGTAACTCATCATTGCACTGCCTCCGTCATTCAGGTAGATAGTAGAGTTCAGACCGTTCACGGTTTAGATAGTCACCAGTATAAATCATCCCGGAACAAGCTAATTCGAAATTAGAAATTATTACCCCATATATCACGAAAAGTCAAATTAAACCGGAGTAATTATACTCTCTCGCAACCAGCGGCTCACATGGTCAGCATCGAAATCAGTCGCCAATCCCGAGATAGACCAGTGATCGGGATTCTTTCAAATCTCCGCGTGAGACGGCAGTACGAAACAACACGAACTGGAAACGGCCAGGGACGGTTTCCGGTCAACTTCCCGGTCGCACTCGACGAGGGGGGCTGACGGAATGGTTGTACTTCGGCACGTAGCCGTCCCCGTCGCGAATGACGAGGACGTTGTGGAGACGGCGGCAGCGCTTGAGCCCTATCTCGACGAGATTCACCGGGCGACGCTGATCCACGTGATCGAAACGAGACCTGGTGCCGTCAACAAAGCGCCCATGGAGAAACGTCGAGACGACGCTCGGGAGTTTCTCTCGGTGTTTGAGTCGCGACTCGACGGGCGCGTGATCGTCGACACACGAATCGTGTTCGGCGCTGACGTCGCCGAGACGATCGTCGAGACGGCAGATGCGGTCGAAGCGACGGTGATCATCTTTCGTTCGCGGGGGAGCGGGCGACTGGCTCGTCTGCTCACCGGCAACACAACTGCACGTCTCGTTAACGATCCGGAACTCCCCGTGCTATCGCTCGCAGAGGAGCAGCCTCACGTATTGGATTCGATTCAGCGGACGAAGCGTCCCGACGTAGAGGGCACCTGATGGGCGACGAGGAACTCGCAAAGGACCTCGGACTGATCTCGGCACTGACCATCGGGATCGGCACCATGATTGGGGCCGGAATCTTCGTGCTCCCAGGGGTCGCAGCCAGTACTGCAGGACCCGTGGTCGTCGTCTCGTTCGTGATCGGCGGGCTGATCGCGATGGTCAACGCGCTGTCGGTGTCCGAACTCGGGACGGCGATGCCGAAAGCTGGCGGTGGGTACTACTACGTCAACCGGGCCCTGGGCCCGCTCTTCGGGTCGATCGCCGGCCTCGGCGATTGGATAGGGCTGGCGTTCGCATCGGCGTTCTACAGCATCGGCTTCGGCCAGTACCTCACGACGCTGCTCCCGATTCCAAGCGTCCTTTTCCTCTCGGATATCCAGGTGGGGGCGCTCCTCGCCGGCGTCGTTTTCGTCGGGGTCAACTACATCGGTGCCAAGGAGACCGGCGGCGTCCAGACGGTCATCGTGACGGTCCTGCTGTTGATTCTGGCGCTGTTCGCGATCCAGGGATGGCTCTCATTCGACCTCAGGACACTGCTCGGCGACGGCGGGCTCGCACCCCTCGGGTACGGCGCGATCCTCCCCGGAACGGCGCTGATCTTCGTCTCGTTCCTCGGCTACGCGAAGATCGCGACCGTCGCCGAGGAGCTGAAGAACCCAGGGCGGAATCTGCCGCTTGCCGTCATCGGGAGCGTGGCCATCGTGACGGTCGTCTACGCCATCCTCGTGAGCATCATGCTTGGCGTGGTCCCGTGGCCCGATCTCAGCCAGACGGCACCGCTCACTCAGGCCACTCAGGCCGCCTTCCCCGGTGGACTCGCCGGCGTCGCCGTCACCGTCGTGACGCTCGGTGCGCTGCTGGCGACGGCCTCCAGTGCGAACGCCTCCATCCTCGCCTCGGCGCGGATCAACTTCGCGATGGGTCGAGACCGGATCGTCACCAACTGGCTCAACCAGATTCACCCCTCGTACGCGACACCGTACCGGTCAATCGTCCTGACTGGGGCGATGATCGTCGTGTTCATCGCGCTCTTGGGGCAGGACATCGAGGTGCTCGCAAAAGCAGCGAGTGTCCTCCATCTGGTCGTCTACGCGCTGATGAACGCCGCACTCATCGTGTTCCGAGAGACCGACCCCGACTACGATCCGGCGTTTTCCGTCCCGTTGTATCCTCTCACTCCTATTCTCGGGATGGGTCTCTCGGTCGGACTGCTGGCGTTCGTTGGCCAGCGGGAACTGGCGCTGTCGGCAGTGTTCGTGACCGTTGCGGTGGTATGGTACTTCGCGTACGCACGCCGCCAAACAGACAGGCAGGGTCACCTCGGTCGATACATTCTGGATCGTGAGGGAGAACTGCCCCCGTCCGTCGTCGACGTAGCGGCCACCGTCGCACCAAACGGGGCGGGGAGAGACTCAGACGCCCCAACGACGATGGTGGCGTTATCGAACCCCCGGACAGAACACGCACTCGTCGCTCTCGCAGCAGCGCTCGCGAAGCACGAGGGCGGTCGACTTCTCGCGACTCACGTGATCCAAGTACCGGACCAGACCTCGCTGGCCGCGGCCGCCGACCAGCGCAGGCGTATTTCTGAGACCTCAGACCAGCTACTTGCCGACGCCCGTGCGGACGCCGACGACCTCGGGGTACCAATCGAGACACGGACGATCCTCTCGCATCAAGGGCTTGACGAGGTGTTTGATGCGGCTCGGAGCCACAACGTCGACAGACTCATTATGGGTCATCGAGGAACGCATCTCGCTGGGGGCCGCGCCGAAGGGAGACTCGACGAGTTGATCCACGAGCTGCCGTGTGACGTTCTCGTTCTCGACGAGCGGGGATTCGATCCGACCGAGATCCTCCTACCGACAGCAGGCGGTCACTCATCGGATCTGTCTGCAGAGGTCGCACGGGCACTTCAGGAGACGGTCGGTGCGAATGTCGCGGTTCTCCATGTGGCTGACGACTCAACGACGGGGCGAGAATTCCTCGAAGAATGGGTTACTGACCACGAACTCGACGAGGTCGAACTGCTGGTTGAGACAGGAGACATTGAAACCGCGATCGGGAACGCAGCGACTGGGCGAACGCTGGTGATCGTCGGAGCAACGGAACGGGGCTTACTCTCCCGAATCGTCGGCGGATCGCTTACGCTGTCCGTACTCGACGATCTCGACACGGCAGTATTACTCGCCGAACGGCCGCACGCTCGGTCCATCCGGGAGCGGCTGTTGGGCTGAATACTCTGAGAACCGTATTCCTCTCGAAAGTTGTTAGATACTACAGTACAATCGTCTGAACGTGTCTGGGAGAGACGTTGGTCCGACTGAAAACACCTCCCGGTGGCCGGGATACATCATGCTTGCCGGGCTGTTTTGTATTCTCGCTAGAATAGTCGCTCGTCTTACTGTGCACTCTCTGCCGATTCTCGACGAGACCTCAACTGGGTGGGCTACCTTGGTCTCCTCTTAATTTTTGTTGGGTTCTCCATCCAAATATCATCCGAATAATAGCATTCGGGCCATCGACGTGCAGGATTTGGGGATAGTACTCAAGGACTCAACGGATAACAATGGGACTGCGTCGAGTGTTGAGGAAAAAACTCGTGGACGCCACCGGAGACCGCGGTCCACCGTGGCCGATCTTGAACATCGAGTACGTCGAAGACGAGCCAGACAGTGGCGACGAACGTACCCACCGTTAGGTACACCATCGGACTTTGGAAAGACGAGCCAGACGAACCGACACCATTCATCGACCGGACGAACGCGACGCCCGCCCCGACAGCAACGAACCACGGAATCACCGCAGCGATTATCGCGGGAGAGACAACCATATTCCGACGCCGAAGAGAGTGCCAGAGTCCAGCGAGTGTGAGCGCAGCAATGACAAATACGACCTCCGTTCGAATCATCAGGCCGCCCCGGCCGATGCTGTCTCCGGATATACTATTCGACAAGAACCGGTGGCCACGTCAGCTGTACGTCTTTTCGAGATAACCGACGACGTCGTCACTCTCGGCCATTCCCTCGATTCCATGTTCGGAATCGACGAGAACCGGAACACCGGACTGCCCACTCACCGATTTCACCTCGAATCGGAGGAACCGGAAGGGCAGGACGTTATGAGTCTTGTATTCCAGATCAAACCCGTCGAGTATACGCACCACCTTCGCACAGTACGGACAACCAGGGAGCCGATAGAGTTCCAGCATCGAGTCTCACTTGAGCACAGGCGGGGTTGTATTAAAACACCGTCGCGGATCTGAAATGTCATCACACGAGCGTCGATACAGTTTGATTACACGAGGAAAGGGCCGAATGTCACGAGGGTTCCGTCCGGGGATTCACTCGACGCAACAGCTCATCATCGAGGTATCGCGACGGAACGCCTGACAGGCGTGTTTGAGTGCCTCACTGAAGGTCGGGAACGGGTGGACGGTGTCGATGATGTCGTCGACTGTCAGACCGAACTTCACCGCTAGCGTTGCTTCCATGATCATGTCGGCTGCACGGGGACCGACCATATGGACCCCGACGATCTCGTCGGTCTCGTGGTGTCTCACGACCTGAACGAGCCCGTCTGTGTTTGCGACCGCTTTCGCTCGTGGGACATCCTCCATCTGAACGGTCCGACACGAACAGGTCCCGTGTTCCTCCATGTACTCCAGCTCAGTCGTGCCGACAGTTGCGACCTCAGGGCTCGTGAAGACGACCGCTGGCACCGTGTCGTAGTCGATGGTGACACCCTCGTTGCCGAAGGCGTTCTTGACGGCGTGGTTGCCTTCCTTGGCGGCGACGGTCTCCAGTTCCGGCACGCCGATCACGTCGCCAGCCGCGTAGATGTCGGGATTGGTTGTCTGGAAGTGTTCGTTGACGTGGATCGTCCCGTCGGGGTTCGTTTCGACCCCCACCGCTTCCAGGCCGATGCCCTCACTGTTCGGCTGGACACCGGTCGAGACGAACAGCGCGTCGCCGGTGACTGTCCGCTCGGTGCCTTCGACGGTTGTTTCGACGGCGACGCCCGACTGGATCGTACCGCTCCCGCCGGCGGGCGTTGCTGTTCGGATGCGCTGGAAGTCGGTGCCCGTGACCAGGTTGATTCCGTCGTCTTCGAACGCGTGTTGCATCTCTCGTCCGAGCTGGCCTTCCATGGCAGAAAGCACGCAGTCGGTCTCAGAGACCACTCAACACTAATCGGATTCCGACGACGGTAACCAGACCGAGGACGACCCCTCGACGCCACTGCTGGAGGATTAGTACGAAGTCGTTTCCCAATTACGACGCCGACGACAGCTGGAATCGCGGCCAGAGCGGAGCCGACAACGACTCCGATGCTCGGAATAACGAAAGACACCCAAGAAACCCATCGAGTGAGGTATCTCCACGATCATGATTACTACGGCTTGGTATGATGTTCTATCGGTTGATATTCTTCAACCAGCGGTTGATCGTCATCCGTAGACTGACCAGCTGGTGAGGACCAGACGTGCTTTTTTCCGTTATCCGTAACGCCGCGGCGACGCTTATGATGGCCACGACCACCCCCGCAACGACGTCGATCAGCCAGTGAATCCCGAGATACATCGTCGAGAGCCCAATTGAAGTTGCGAAGAACACTGCGATCGGTACCCACCGGCTGTGGGGCTCCCGAAACCGATAGGCGATGATGGTAACCGTCGCCGCCAGCGAGGTGTGGAGGGATGGAAAAACGTTGGTGTTGACGTTCACCTGGCTGGTCAGAAGCTGTGCCTGCGGCCAACTCGCATACAAGAGCGAGTCGACGAGTTCAGGCATGAAATTCCGTGGACCGTAAGCGATGAACGCCACGTAGCACACGAGCCCCAGTCCATAGTTCAGACTGTAGGCCACGATGGTTGTCATCAGCGGCACTCTGTCCTCGTGGAACACGTACATGATAACGGGAAACGTCAACAAAAACGCGTAGCCGAAAACGTACATGAAACTGAAAAATGCCGTCAGTTCTGGTGTCGCAAAGGACTGTACAGTAGCGACGAATTCCCCTTCAACCGCATAAATGTCTCTGGTGATGTTGATCCCGATGAGCCAAGAGAGCTGAACGCCGGCGTCCCGGATGAGGCCGTTCGCGACGAGGACGACGCCGAGAACCATTGCTGCCGGGGCGACGCGACGAGCGTTCGTTCGGGCGGTTCGAAGCGCAGTTCGGCCGTCTCGAACGGAGGTGAAAACGTACAGCCCGATTACGTGAAGAGCGACGACCACGGCTACCACCTGCAACACGACCTGTAGTAGCGTCACGCTCTCCCTCCGATGAGCTTGCTGCCGTCGTACCGGTACCCCGCCTCACGGAACGCATCCCGGACCCGATCGGTATGAAGTTCCCCGTCGTTTCCGAGAAATCCCGCGAGAGGGTTGTCCTCTGCCCATTCGAGTTCCGCCGGGTACCACTCAGTGCCCCAGAGCGGGCCGACTGCGGGCTGTCCGTATCCATCGATGACGGTGTCTGCAATATACTCCCCATCGATCAATCTGGCGAGCGTATGGCGAAATCGCGGATTACTGAGGTGTTGCTTGCGCGTATTATAGCCCAGGATGTACGACGAGTGAGATTGCTGTATGAGAAGTTCTGAGTCAGGACTGCGACCGATACGAGGGATAGCGTCCGCTCCCACGGGGGTCCCGGTCGCGTCGGCGGTATCATCAGCCACCATCTCAGCAGCCGTGACGTCAGACCCGGCGACCCGTACGGACAGCGTGTCGAATGCAACGTCACTGACCTGGTCAGGGAGACCACTGGTCGGTCCGTCCCCCGATGTAAGAAGTGGTCGTCGAACCGTTCGAGAACGACCTCCTCTCGGGTGTGTTTCGAACGAACTTGAGCGGGCCGCTCCCGACTGGTGGGATGTTATTCGTAACGAGAACGTCGGTGACTGACCCGACATTTATGCCGGCGAGCGATGCCGGATCCGTTCGGTCCTGCCAGATGTGCTTCGGAAGAATCGGAATCGTAAACGCCCGACGGGCGACACTCGGCGTTACGTCATCGAACTGCACTTCCACGGTCGTGTCGTCGATGACCTCGCCGTCTGCGACGAGGCTACTCCGACCGCGGTATCGTGGCGACGGGAACGGGGCAGACTCCTCGTCCCCCCTCGAGTTCAGAGTCGTGTCCGCGAGTAACCGGTACGTGAACGCCACGTCGTCTGCGGTGAGTGGTTCGCCATCGTGCCACGATACCCCGTCCCTGAGCGTGACTCGAGCGGTAGGTGGATTCGTTTCGGAGAACTCCCAGGTCTCGGCGAGCCACGGTGTCAACCGATTCTCGAATACGTACCCGAGTGGGTCGTACAACAGACCGGTCAGAGCACCAGTCCGTCGGAATTCGACAGAGAGTGGATTCAGGTTCATCGTCGCCCGCCGGTCCGTGACAGCGACTCGGAGCGTCCCGTCCTCCTCATCGACGCTAGACGCTCGTTCGAGCAGGAGATAGCCGAGTGGAGAACTGAGGTTGGCCGCCCGCCAGTTCGTATAGTTAGTCGTTCGAACAGCCCGGATGTCGTCAGGGACGGTCAGCAGTGTAAATGGTTGCGTCCGGGTGACCGTCATCTGTAGCCGTCTGAGGGCCTCTCGACGGCGTGTACCGTTGGTTCGACGCTGGGTCTCGAGGAACTCGTCAACGTCGATATTCGCGTACCCGAACGGGTTCTGCCAGCCAGGGTCTTCCGCAAACCGTGAGTGAAGGAGCGTGTACAGCCCGTCCGGGTCGCGGAACCGGGGCGGAAGACGCATCACGAACAGGTCGAAATCGTTACCCAACAGCGTCTGACGGTGCAGTTCCTGTTCGGACATCGGGACGACTCCAGTGTCGATGCCAGCAGTCCGGAACCAATCGGCGACTGTGCGCGCAAGTTGCAGCGCGTACGGATCGGCGTCATCGGGAACCGTCTTGATTCGAAGCTGGACTTGCTGGGCAGAGTTCCACCCCGTGAGCGACCGCACGCGACGCAGACACCCTCCCGTGAGCGCAACCATACCGCTACCGAGAGCGCCGAGGATTGCCCGACGGGGGGTATCAGGGAGGGTCATCTGTTAATCACTTACTAGGTCGTCACTCGGATATCTATTCATAAATCGATTGTGACTGGGAAGTTCCCACGACCGAAGTGGTGTCCTCAAGCGGGGTCTGGCGAGGCTTCATACGACCACGGATCGAACGACGACCGTGTCGGTACACGGGGCCGGTTTCGACCACCGTCTGTACGTGCTGTTCGCCGTGTTGACCCACGCGATGATCGGTTACACCATCGTCTCGGTCATGCGAGAGCCCGCCCCGATTGTTGGTGTCGTTGGTGCGATTTTTCCGGACATCGACCTGCTGTTCGCACCGGCTTGGTCGTTCCCACTCGTTCATCGTGGGATCACGCATACGCCGCTGTGTGGCGCTGTGGTCGTCGTTTCTATCTGGTCGTGGCGACGTTCGCGACCACACCCATCGTCTCTCTCTCTGTTCTCGACGGCCGTCACGCTCGGCTACGGTTCGCATCTCATCGTGGATTCGTTCACTGCCAGTGGTGTCCCGTGGCTGTACCGATAACAGCGGTCAGATACGGGATTGATGTGGGGATCCACGGCGTCGAAGCCAGCCTGATACTCTGGCTCGCCTGTACGCTCCTCGTGGTACGACAGCGAACGCGTCGGAGTAGAACGACCCAGTAGATTTTACACAGCGGTGGTCACTTGTTCGGTCATGGGTCCCCCGAAGCGAACCGCCCGCGTCATACTCGCACTCCTTGTCCTCTGTTCCGCGGCAGCCCTGGCCATCGGTTACGTGGAGGCCGATCGGACAAACAATCGTGTGACAGGAGATCCGTCGGTCGAGCAGGCGTTTCGGAACGGAGACCGAACTCCCGTCGTCGCCCCACGTGAGTCCACGACAGTCGTCGCAACCGACTCGAACGCGTTCGTCACCGACGAGAACGACGCACCGCGGGCGCAAGCAGAACTCGTCGCGTTTGCACCTGATGGGAGCATCTACTACTACGAGAACGAGCATACGCGGTACTGGGACGTCGACCCCGTCGCAGGGACCAACGCGACCGTCGAGTTCGTCTTCGCGGACCATCTCGACTCCGAGGAGTGTGACGGAACGGTCTGTACGCGCAATGGGGTTCAGCGAGTCAATCTCACCACCGGCGAACGAGCGACCGTGTACAGTCGAGTTACGCCTAGCAAACACTCGACCCGGTGGCACGACGTCGACCGGATCGACGAGGACCGACTCTTGATCGCCGATATCGCGCGGGACCGGGTCTTCATCGTCAACACGACGACCGAGTTGGTCGCGTGGGAGTGGGACGCACAGACCGATTACGATGTCGAGAGTGGCGGTCCGTTCCCCGAAGACTGGACTCACCTCAACGATGTCGAATACGTCCAAATCGATGGCCGAGAGACGGTCATGGTGAGCCTTCGGAATCAGGATCAGGTCGTTTTCATCGATACCGAGCGTGGCCTGCGCGAGGAGTGGACGCTCGGAAGCGACGGCGACCACGAGACCCTCTACGAGCAGCACAACCCGGATTACATTCCGCCAGAACGTGGGGACCGGCACTTCTGGTTGCGGACTCGGAGAACGGACGCGTCGTGGAGTATCAACGCGACGAAGGAAAGTGGGTCCAGTCTTGGACGTGGACCGACGACCGACTTCAGTGGCCCCGGGACGCCGACCGCCTCCCGAACGGACATACACTTATCACCGACTCCAACGGCGACCGAGTCCTCGAAATCGATCGCGAAGGGGAAATCGTCTGGACTGCCTCGATTGGTTTTCCGTACGAAGCGGAACGCCTCGGCACGGGCGACGAGAGTACCGGCGGCGAGAGTACTGCCTCGCTTGAACTCTCCTCGCGGCAGGTCACATCAACAGACGGTTCAAGCGAGGGAGCGCTCGCAGTTCGGCCCCCGCCGAAGATCGCTAACGCGATATCGTACCTGTTCCCACGGTGGGTCGGCCTCCTCGAAATGGGTGCGCTTGTGATCCTCCTCAGTAGCCTCGTTTCGTGGACCGTACTCGAGTACCGCTGGTGGGGCGGTCAGGTGCAACTCCGGCTCCCACTGGAGGCGAAACGACGATGACTGAGAGGGGTATGCCAGCTGGCGTCTCGGACGAACGCTCATCCCCACTCACGGAGGGAATCACACCTGTCCGTCCGATCGACCGTGCTGATCTCCCCTGGCTCGGACTCGGCCTTGGAGCAGGACTTCTTACTGTAGTTGTCTACCTCGCGACCAATCCGTATCCAGCCTACGGTGCCGGGCTCTACACACAGATTGCCGAGCAGATTAGCTCCCACGGGTACGGTCTGCCACCACGAATACCGGGATACACCGCGGATGGTGTTCCGTTTGCCTATCCGCCACTGCAGTATTACGTGCTTGCCGCCCTGCTCGACCTCGGTGCCGATCCTGTGACAGTGGCGCGTTTGCTCCCGTCGGTCGGAATGCTGGCGTCACTCGTGCCGATGTACCTCTTCGCTCGCGAGTACACGGGGTCGCGACCCGCAGGGACAGCGGCGAGTGTCGCCGTGGCGATGAACCCCCAACTGGTCCAATGGCATCTCTCGGCCGGCGGTGTCGTTCGCGCGTTCGCCTTCCTGTACGCGCTGACCGCCATCTATGCCGGCTATCGCGTGTTCGAGACGGGATCGAAACGTGCGATTGGCCTCGGGGTCGTTGCTTTCGGTGCGACGCTGCTCGCACACCCGACGTACGCGCTGTTCGTCGTCGTGAGTTATCTATCCCTGTGGATGGCTCGTGATCGCTCCGTGGCGGGGTTCGTTCGTGGAGCGGTCGTCGGGTTCGGTGGTCTCGCAATCGCGTCCCCCTGGCTCGTGTGGGTGGTCACGACGCATGGGCTCGACGTATTTGTCGCTGCGGGCGGCACACATGGCGGTGTCGGGGGTGGCGTCGCGACCATCCTCGACGGCGTATCGTTTGCACTTCTCCCGATCCTCGGTGCAGTGTATCTGTACATCGTACGCCGGGACGTCTTCCTCCTCGGATGGACCGTTACTGCCGAACTGTTGTTCGCACAGCCACGGTTCGTCTTCACGACGGGTGCACTCGTCTTAGCTGCTGTCGCCGTCGATCTCGGGAATCGAGTTCAGTCGGTCGATACGCGAGTCGCAACGACTGTCGACGCCAGGACGATTCTCGTTGGGGCTTGTCTCCTCGTCGGAATTACCAGCGGTGGAGCGTATCTCGCTCACGAAATGACGCTCACGACCGACCCTTCGACGCCAGAGTTCTTGGACTCGGAATCACTCGACGCGATGACGTGGATCGCCTCCGAGACGCCGCCGGATGCCACGTTCGTCGTCGTCGGTGACGCCGCTGAGTGGCTCCCAGCGCTCACGGACCGCACGCTCTTGATCGGGCCGTGGGGTGTCGAATGGCGTGGTTCGGGGCCATACGAACGGCAGTTGGCCGCCTACGAAGCTGTCTCGCGGTGTCAGAGTGCTGCCTGTGTCGAATCAGTGACGACATCGATCGACGCCTCGCCGGAGTACGTGTATCTTCCAAAGGGTCAGTACACGATACGTGGGAAATCGGCCGCCCAGTTCGGGACCCTCGAGCGGTCGTTCGAACGGTCGCCGTCGTGGACACGAGTGTACGAAAACGACGGGGTGGTGGTGTATCGAACGGCTGACTGACCCCGTCACACGACTCCTAGGAGGGACGCAACGAGCAAACTCAACCATGCCACGACGCCGACGAGGTTGAGACGTCTGTGGCCACGTGCTGAACCGAACGCGACAACGACGAGTGCTGCGACCAGTGCCACGCGATGATAGGCAAGTCGTGTCGGGACGCGTCTGACACCGACGAGTGCCATATCTAAGACGATCCCTGTGGCGAATCCGGAAGCCGTGAGTGAAACGACGCGTTTGGCCGGTCGGTCGGCCGCGAGGACTGTAACGAGAACTGGCGGGGTGACTGCTAATATCGGATAACCGATTACGACGAACAACTTCGGCGTCACGCCGGGGAACACGGTTTCGGCCGCGAGACCCCATCCACGGACTCCAAGGACGACGCCGAGAAGCGCACCAGGTAGTGCGACGTCTTCGAGGCTCCACTGATCGCTCAGCCGAGCAGCGCTGCCAACCAAAACGAGTGCCGGGGCAAGCCCGATAACGGTCCACCAGCCACCGCTCCCTCCACCGCGATGCCCATGGTGGGTCCGCGTGACTCTCGTAACGAACGGTTCATCGCGCAGGTCGTGCTCAACGAACCGAGCACCAGCAGCCACGCCGGTGACCGTGTGACGCACCCGAAACCAGTCCCAATACTCGGTGTGCGTTTGCAACGCAGTCCAGTTCCCGGAGCGACTGGAGTAGGCCCTGAGATGGGTTCGCTGTCCGAAGTACGTCCCCACGTGTAGCTGGTAATCTGCGGGTATCCATCGCCCCGATGCGTTCCGATCGGGGGACAGGTACGTGTATCGGACAGAACCGTGTGCTCGTCGCCACGGAGAGATTCGAACAGGAGTGTTCCGGTTAGTCGCGCTCCAATTCGCATCCGATCTGGTGACGAGAACTCGTCGTACCTGCTCTGAATCACCGAGTACGACGACATTGAGCGCTAGCGTTCGCCCCGACACAGATTGGCTGCGACTGGTGTATGGCCATACATAACTGTTCGTCCCGTCGGGACTGACGAGGGCCGTCTCCTCGGGTGTCAGGGCTTCTCGTCTCTCGTCTGTGTGCAGGTCACCGACGGGTGTGGTGTACACGGCTGTCGAAAGGAGAACGAGAGACAACAGTAGACCGAGCGAGCGCACTGACATCTCCTTCGTCACTACTGTCTGTTTTGGCCTGTATTGGTTCTGGTGCTGGACCTTCCCGAATACTCGTGGAAGAACTGAATAGAGCCGCCACTGCACTCGCTTCGAGGTCGGTCGACCGTCGTCCTCAGTCGTGTTGGTGACCGTCTACTCAGGGAATAATGAGGTCAAAATGACACGACGGTCGATCAGTACCAAAGGGGGTGGTGCAGCGTTCGACAGCAGACAGTCACGACTGTCCCCGCTTCTCGCGTCGACCGCGTCCGAACAGCCGATCTCTCAACGGTCGATCGGAGGGGCGTTCTGCCAGTACCACGGAGGCGTCGACCTCGTTGATGACGTCGAGGTGCAACGAATCCGTGACGAGACGCGAGAGAAGCCCCCGCTCTGTCGCACCGATGAGCACGAGCGTGTGATCGGCAGCCGCATGCTCGATCGCCGCCTCGACGTCGCGGGAGTCGTCGACGAGCAGTGTCGCGTCACCGAGACCCCGCTCGGTCGCCCACTCGGTGAGGAACGCTTCGCCGGCTTCACGCTCGCCGGAGTCGACGACGTGGAGCAACGACACCTCGGCGTCGGTCGTCGACTGGAGCGTCCGTGCGATCTCGGCCGAGAGATCCGAGTCGGGCCCACCGGCCGTCGGCAACAGCACGCGAGAGGTGTCAAGTTCCCCGTTTTTGATGACGAGGAAGTCACAAGGCAAGCGGTTGGTCAGCTCGTCGAGGGGACGTTCGGCGCGGGCGGCGTTCCACAGTCGATGGTCGCCCCACCCGATCACGACGAGGTCGGGTCGAGTCCGGCGCGCGCGGTCGAACACCTCCTCGAAGGAGCGTGAAGAGACGATCGTCGAGGTCTCGAACTCGACGTCGTATCCCTCGACGCGCCGTTCGATGTCCGCCATGAGGCGGGCCGACTCGCGAGTGATCCGGCCGTGGCCGTGGCGGCCGTCGGATTCCATCGGTATCCGAGAGGGGATCTGGACGATGTGAACCGCGTGAACCGTACTCTTCTCGTGACCGCTCGCGAGCGCGCAGGCAAACTCGATGATCGGGGCCTCCGTTCGCGGGTTCGCAACCGGAACCAGGATTCGGAAGGAGTCGGGGTCGCGGACGAACTCCCCGAGCGTGTCGACGACCGGTACGTACGACCGGCCCGCGAGACTGCCGAGCACCCACTCCCTCGTCGAGAGGCGACGAACGTGCTCGAACCGTTCGATCTCGAGACGCCGCTCGCTGGTCTGATAGTAGTTGACGATGGTGACCAGCACGATACCGCCGAGTGTGTTACCGAGCAGCACCGGGAGGACGAACTCCGTCAGCGCCGTGATCATCCCCGGGCCGCCGACGAGCATCAGATAGACGGACTCGGTGAACGAGACGACGACGTGAAAGAGGTTTCCGAGCGGTATCGCCAGGAAGGCGAGGTACACGATGAGAACCCGAGAGACGGTGTCACGAGCCGCGAAGTTCATCCAGACGACACCCGCGACGATCAGGCCGGCGAAGGCAGCTTTGAAAAAGAGGGCTGTCACCGGCGTCTCGATGCCCTTTTCGGCGAGGTCGACGGCGACTGCCGCCGCCTCGGGGCTGAAGACTCCCCCGTAGGCGAGCACGACGGCACCGATCGCCCCGCCGGTGAAGTTGCCCGCGAGCACGACCAGCCAGTGTCGAAAGAGCGCGGGAACGCTGGCCAGGCGTTCCAGTGTCAGCGCCACCGGCGGGAGCGTGTTCTCGGTGTACAACTGGTAGCCGCCGATGATGATGTAGATGAAGCCGATCGGGTACAACAGGACGGCGGCGAGTGCGCTTTCGGTCGCGGCAGACATCGAGGCGTACAGCAGATAGGTGATCGTGATCGCGAACCCGCCGGCGACAGCGGCGAAGAAGAGTTCGCGAAGGCCCGACGTGATCTCGTGGTCCGCGTCGGCGACGATCCGTTGGAACACCTGATCGGAGGAGAACAGATCCGGGACAACCTCACCGGTGACGGGGATGTCGTTGTTAGAAGGGTGTTCATGATCCCGATCTGACACCGTTCGTTCGGAGTCCCTCATGCTATCTTGTGCCGCAACCCACGGACTAAGTGGTTTGCGTCTCAGTCGACCCGCTGGGTTCCGATGATACCGTAGGAGTAGATCGGTTACTTCGTAACGCTAGTCGGGGGCGACATTGTCATGGTTCTGATAAAGACTCTCTCGTGTACCCTCAACAGCGTTCATTTACTGATTGTTTCTACGTTGAGCGTTCAACTCTTCACTTTCGTCTAAAAACCCGTGGTATGGACAGACGTACTCGTCGCGTATCGGTTGTTCGTCGACGATCTTGAGGCCGACTGCGTCCAGTTGTTTACTGATCCGATTGAGGTCGTCGTGGTCCTTCTCGATGGCGTTCACGTAGACGTTCCGTTCACCGGTCATAATCGATATCGATGTGATCTCCTCGGATAATCCCACTCTCCTCCAGTTTGTTAAGGCGGGGTCGAACTGTACTTGACGACAGCCCGAGCTTCTCTGCGATATCTGTGGAAATCGACCTCACTGTTCGAGGACACACGAGCGAACAAATTGTAGCCAGGACAGTATGGCCAATATGAGCGTCTAATTCGTTCGCATATCAGTACTACCCGTTTGTGGGTTCACGGTCCCGGCTCAGATGGATTCCGATTCCTGAATCAACAGATACAGACAGCCTCAACGATATCGGCGCGACGGCGGCTGCACCACTGGTCGTCATCGGCGACGAACTCGGTCTGTACGAGACGTTCGACAAGGCGAGTCCGCTCACGTCGGGCGGACTGGCCGAGGAGACTGACACCGCGGAACGGTACGTCCGCGAGTGGCTACGCTCGCAGGCCGCTGGCGGGTACGTCATCAACGCACGACCTGTCGCCGGTTTCGATGGCCTTCATCTGTGATCGAGGTGCTGGGTGAGACGGAGCGGTCGATCACAGGGGAACGACCAACACGCACTGGATGACAACCATGACATGGAATACGAGCGTCGATATCCATTATACTGTGGCACACGTACACACATCATGGGTGCAGCCATCGAAGAGATCGACTTTCTCGCCCGATCGAACCACCGCGTTGGTGTACTGGAGGAACTGACCGCTGGTGTCCGTGAACGGCGGGAGCTTCGTGCTGCGACGGGAGCCTCGACACCGACTATGAGTCGGATTCTCTCTGACTTCGAAGACCGCCGATGGGTCGTCCGGGACGGGCCCACCTACGAACTGACACCACTGGGCGAGTTCGTGGCCGAACGGTTTCTCGATTTCCGAGAAGCGATGGAAATCGAGCGCAAACTGCGCGACGTCTGGCAATGGCTCCCCCGAGAGATGGAGGGGTTCTCCGTTGACCTCTTCGCCGATGCGGTGGTCTCCTACCCCGGACCGGGCTACCCGTACGAACCGATCGAGCGCCTGACCCACCTGATCGAGGGAACCACTCGAATGCGGGGGTTCGACAGTATTGTGTTCAAATCGATCAACAACGAGACGGTCTGCCAGGCCGTTCTCGACGGGATGGAACTCGAATACGTCTACTCGCCGACCGCGCTCGAGCAGACGTTCGCTTGGAACCCCGAACGTGTCATGGAGGCCGCCTCCTGTGAACACTGCCGCGTGTACGTCCACGACGCGCTCCCCGACAGATCCCGGTGCGGGCTGGGCATCGTCGACGACCGCGCCGGCATTTGCTGTCACGATCCGGAAACTGGGGCCCTGACCGCGGTTATCGATACGGACGACCCGGCGGCCCGAGAGTGGGCCATTTCGACCTTCGAACGCGTCCGCGACGAGGCGAGACCGGTCGAGCCCCAGGCGTCCGAGACACTCGTCTCATCGGACCCTCACTCGTAGCTATCGTCTTGGCTGATGGTGGCCGTGCGCTCGTCTACCAGTAATTTCCGGGGATCAGGGATCGAATCGGGTACTCGCGGCCATCCACCGGGCCAAGCCTCACTCCCGTTCTATCTGGATAACTGATATCTTCTTCACGAGGAGAAATATTTCACTAGGAATTTACATACAACCAGCGGGCGTACCGGGATGCGAAGTATCATGGCCGAACGAGCGGAGACCCGGGACGCATGGACCGAAATCGCACCGGCGTTTGACGAGTTCGTCACGCCATCGAACATACCCATCGCGGAGGAGGCCCTCCAGCTAGTAGGGCTCCGCCGGGACATGCGGGTGCTGGATGTCGCGGCCGGGAGTGGTGCGTTGAGCATTCCCGCGGCTCGTGCAGGCGCAGAAGTGGTGGCTACGGACATTTCTCCTGCCATGGTCGAGCGGCTCGAAGCACGGGCGCGTGAAGAAGAACTCCCTAACCTGGAGGCCCATGTCATGGATGGGCAGGACCTTGACCTCGAGGATGACACCTTCGACGTCGCCGGCTCACAGTTCGGCGTCATGCTGTTTCCCGACCTTTCACAGGGGCTGAGCGAACTGGCGCGTGTTACCAAGCCCGGTGGTCGCGTGTTACTCGTCACGATGGGGCCGCCATCCGAGATCGAGTTCCTCGGGTTCTTCCTCGAGGCAGTCAAATCCGTCGTCCCCGGTTTCGTCGGCCTCCCGATGGATCCGCCGCCGTTACCGTTCCAGGTATCGGATCCCGAGACACTGCGCGAGAAACTTGTTGATTCAGGATTGACAGATATCCGCATAGAGACCACGAACCATCGGTTGCAGTTCGAATCCGGTGCGCAGATGTGGGACTGGGTGACCGCCAGCAATCCGATTGGGGCGGAGATGGTCGCCGATCTAACGACGGAACAGACAGCCGCGGTCCAGAAGTCGCTGGATGCCAAGCTGCGTGAGCGGGCTGGAGGAAGCGGCCCTGCTGTGTTGAACAACCCGGTGAACATCGCCATTGGGACGAAGTGATAACTTGTCTGTTGAAACCAATAATATTGACCGGGCTCGGCTGCTGGCCGAGCTCCCCGCCACGGAGAGACACCTCCAGCTCGCTGGCGTTTTGACCGCGGTGCCTGAAGGTGGTGATGGCCCACCGATCATCATGTTGCACGGTCCTGGCGAATCTGCGTTGTGGTGGATTCGGGTGCTCCCGAACCTGGTGACGACCCATCATGTGATCGTCCCCGATCTGCCCGTGTAGATTCGAGGGGCACGCCGATCTCACGACGTCAGAGACGTTCCTTCGGGAACACAGCGATTGCGAACTCAGACCGATGGCACGGCTCGTGCGATTCGAGTGGGACGACCGCGATTGGTTGGGGAAACCACACTCTCACGACAGTCCCAAAGAAATGCGTACGAACCCACAAGTTGCCTCCGTTGGCTGGTAGCCGAACCCCCAACGGAGGAATCCTCGCGCTTTTGCGTGGAGAGGATGTCAATAACGCCTAGGCCAGATAGCAGGAAGATGCCGGCGGCAATCATTGTACCGACACCCAACGATAGCGCCCCAATGAGCCCGATATCTCTATCAAGCTCATTTCCAACAGACTCGCCAGTCGCACTCATATATTTGAATTGTAGGTGGCCTCATCGGTTTCGTCAGAGAGAAGACCTCAATTCCCGTGACCAGAAGAGACAAACGATACAACGGACGAGTCTACAGGGCAGGAGAGTTTGCAACGAAGTTACTTTTTAACATTGAATTCCGAGCCCCCAAGGATGGTAGAGCACACGCGAACTCTTGGCTTCAAAGTCGCCTTCGCAATCGGATTGGGGACGATGATCGCAGCAGGCATTTTTTCGCTTTCAGGGATTGCAGTCTTTCAGATCGGCTCAACTGCCGTCCTTGCGTTCGTTCTCGCTGCTATTGTCGCCGGTATCACTGCCGCTAGCTACTCCGAATTCGCCTCGATCTACTCCGAAAACGGCGGCGGATACCTATTCGCGTCTCGTACTTTTGAAGACCGGGATCTGCTGACCTACGGCATCGGTATGTCGCTATTCCTGGGGTACACCGGGACGACAGCGTTCTACTTGGCGACGATGGACGAGTGGTTCTTCCGGTTTCTGATCCCCGAGAGCTTTCACTTTCTTCCCCACGGAACCTTCGGCGTCCTCACTGCTATCCTCCTTGGCACCCTAAACGCGCGAGGGACCGAAGAGTCGGGGACCTTCCAAGTGGTCGTCACCGCTGCAAAGGTGGCTGTCCTACTCTTGTTCATCGGGGGAATGTTCGCCAGCGTGGGAGTCGGTCCGGCACTCGGTGAGTTTGCGGGGAGTTTCGAGGTCGAACCAATCAGCACTATTTCTGTCGCTGCACTCGCATTTATCACGTTTTTCGGGTTTTCGGCGATTGCAGCCTCCGCCGGCGAAATTATCGAACCCCGGAAAACCGTTCCACGGGCAATCGCGGCTTCGATACTGACCGTGACAGTGCTCTATGCGTTCGTAATTGTGGCGATGGTGAATATTACGAACGTCGCTGACCGGCTCGCACGTTCGCCGGATCAAATCCTCCAGCTCGGCGAAACCGCGATGGGGGCGGTGGCACAAGCGTTCATTCCGGTCTCTATCGCGGGCGTCCCTGTCGGAACCTACCTCATTGTCGCCGGGGCGATCTTCTCGATGGTTTCGGCCTCGAATGCATCAATCCTCGCCGCTTCGGGAATCGGCTCGCTGATGGGGCGACAAGGGCAGGCACCTCGCCGGTTATCGTACATCCATCCCACGTACGGCACGCCCTTCTGGAGCACTGCAGCGGCGACGGGTGTCATCGTCGCGCTCGTCCTTGCGTTCATCACGCTCTTGGGTGAACACGGCGCTCTCGCGCCGATTCAGGTCGGTATCGAGACGAGTGTGGTTGGGGTCTCCATCGCGATTGAAGAGTTCTCTCTTGGACTGAATGCATTGACCGGATTTGCGACACTCAACCTGCTGTTGCCGCTCGCGGTCGTCAATGGGGCGCTCGTCTATTCACGTCGACGGTACCCCGATATCGAGCGCGGGTTTCGGGTGCCCGGTGTACCTGTCGTTCCGGCACTCGGCATTATCGCTAACGTCGCACTAATCTACAACCTTCCACCTATCGGGGTGGCTGTGGGCCTCCTGTTGACGGCGTCGCTTGTCGCCGTATACCTCATCTGGGGCGGAGCGCCGGACGTCGAAGAACTCTTCGAGCGAGTGGTCCCCGCCCGGTCTCCGATCGAAACCAACGGTGACACTGCTCCGGCCAGTTCGGAAACCGGAGTGACAGAAGAAGATGAGAGCGATCGGTTCCGTATCCTCGTCCCCGTCGGTCGACTCGACCGCGCGGTGACGCACGTCAAGCTTGCGGCGACACTCGGTCAGTTCTACGGGAACCAACCCGTCATTCAGGTCGTCAACGTCACCCACGTTCCGGAGCAGACACCGAGTGAGATGGTGGTCGACGACGCGAACGGGCGCGTCGAACAGATCACAGATGCTCTAGCTGATGAGGAAATCGGCGTCGACTACTCTATCGAGGGGCACATCTGTCGGGACATTGCGTTCGATATCCTACAGACAGCCCGCGACGACGAGGCGGATCTGATATTGATGGGGTATCCGGAGGAACATCCCCAGATTGCCCAGGAGGTCGAGGTTGAGGCTCCGTGTGACGTGCTCTACGCGAATGGTTTCGAGGATCCGACGGACCTCTCGACTGTGAACGTCGGGGCTGGGGGCGGCCCTCATCACGAAGCGGCTCTCTCGCTCGTGAATGCGATGGGCAAAGCGGGGTCCGAACTTCACATCATCAGCGTCACACCGACAGGCGAAGGGGGCACGGCAGAGGATACCGAGGAAACTCTCTCTGAACTCGCAGATACAGCGTCGATAGAGGTGCATAATATCAGTGCTGGCTCGGTCGCCGAAGGACTGGTTTCAACCGCCGCCGAGAACGGTGGAGTACTGGTGATCGGTGCGACCCGGACACGGAATCTGAAGCGGTGGGTCTTTGGCAGCACGCCCGACCGTGTGATTGAATTGGCTGAAGACGCGGGCATACCCGTGATTGTCTATGCAAACGAGACGAGCCTCCCACAGCGAATAGAGGACCGGTTCTTCCCCCTCTATCGGTATTACAAACAGCTAACGACACAGCGACAGCCGACCGGAGATGATCGGGTCGCTAACCAGTAGCTGTCTCGTAATTCAGTGAAGGAGCGTCCGTCTTTATTTAAAAGCGAAACTACGGGATAGCGACAGGATATAGCTGGACCACCAATATGTCAGTAACCGAGCCTTCGGAAGAGTGAATGGCTCGAGTAGGAGTGGCTAGTAGTTCGGACGGAGACGGATTTGTTGTCCCCTGCTAGTACCTAGATATGAACGGCTCTCGTGGAACGATTGCTGCGAGAAGGGTGAGCGTTTTGTGAATGTGGTGATTGTCGGCGTCGGCGAGGTCGGCTCAACGATCGCCGAGTTACTGTCCAAGAGCCACGATGTCACCGTCATCGATGTCGATCCTCAACGAGTTGACACACTCACGTACGACCTCGACGTGCTTGCAATCCGCGGAGACGGAACGGATGTTGAGACGCTCCGGGATGCGAAGTTTCTCCCGTGTGTCAGAGCACAAAGCATCTGCGGAGTGAAATCCGATTGTCTCCACCCATCTTAACCAACATGACTCGCAAAGAGCAGAAGATGTTGGTTAATAGTACATCTCCGTCGTCATTCTACAAACATATGACAGTTTTTCGCCCCCTGAAGGGTGCAGGGGTGCTCGAACGAGGACCTTCGACCAGACCCATGAATAGAACTATCAACTCACAGTCGCCCGAACAGAGACGCCAAAGAAGTGACCGCGAGGTCGTCTACATCGGCTAAGGCGAAAACGCTCGAAGACGCCTGGGAGGACATGGAGACGCTTCGGGAGTACGTTCACGACGTCGCCGAAGACGCCCGCCAGATCCAACCGGGGAAGACGACGAGAGCAGAAGTCGATCCCGGAACGAACAACCCCCTCCCCCTTTTTCGAGTTGTAAACCAACGACAGAAGGTGGCGGTTGAGAAGTGGACGGGGAGTCTATTCGGTTAGAACCGCGAGAAGACGTTTCAGACGGGTGGTTCTTGAGTAATTGGCTCCTTCCGGATCACGAGTGGTTCGTTTGTCGATCTAGTCTAGCGTTTGCTAGACTAGATCTAAACAGGTCCGATCCTACGGGTAGGGTACGCATATATCATAAATAAGTTTTTCTCCTAGTCATTCTACTCGTGAATATCGCGGACATGGAGTTTCTCCCTGCCGACGCCGGTACTTACGGACTCTCTCACCAACCTCACCGCCGAGTACCCCCTCCCCCGTCTCGCGGACTTACAACTCGAAAAAGGGGGGCGGGGGTTGGTCCGCCCCGAGGTGAACGGGTTCGTGAGATCCACACGACTTCTCGGAGCCGTCCACGCGCGTTCACGCCAGCAGACGTCTGACTCATGCCGGTCGAGTTTCATCGTCCCGGCTTCGAGAGTCGCCCTACAACAGACGGACGACTGGTACGCAACGTGTCCAACGTACCACGCTTCTTGCATCTACTCTCGTCCTCGGCTTGCTCCGTTACATCTCGAAAACGGGGGGTGAGGGGAACGACTTCGTGATATGTGATATCACGTTCTTACAACTCGAAAACGGGGGGTGTGGATGTGTCGTACTGGTATGTATTCCGGCGGGTACCGATGGTTGTTACAACTCGAAAACGGGGAGTGATAGATTCCGATGACGGTTTGTGAGACGATTTAGAGATTTGCGCCTGTAGGTCGTATACTGACTGAATCAACCGAGTTACTACTCCAAAAGGGTCCAGGTTTTTATACTCGGAGTCCGAGGGAGTTTATTATGGAGCGAGACGGGCGCCCTGAGAGTTCGAAGTCTACTGGGAACAGCCGGTCCCAAGAAGACTTTTCGGAGGGCTCAACCGAACCGGCAGACTCGACATCTGGGTCAGAGCCGGAGGACCCCTCGACGTCACAAACGACGTTCGGAGCGAACCAGGAGTCCGATACCGAGGTGGATAGTTCTGCCAACGGCACCGAGGACGGTGGGATCTCGATTCGAGAACGACTACAGACTGAGTCATCCGGTGGCGTCTTCGCGAACAAGGACCTCGTCCGTTCGGATACGATCATCGACGAGGACCGAATCGTCGGACGTGACGAACAATTAGGCCGGGTCGTCGACAATCTCAAGCCCGTTCTTCACGAGGAAGGGATTCCAGACATGCTGTTGAGCGGACCGTCAGGAACGGGCAAATCGCTCATCATCCACGCGGTGTGTAAGCAGATCGTCGAACTCTGTGAGTCACAGGGCAAGACGTTCGGCGTCCTCTCCATCAACTGCGAGGGACCGAAGACGGCCGACCGTGCGGTCTACCGACTGGTCAAGTGCGCCGCTGACGACCTGGGGGTCGATCCGGGGGTTCCGCAGACGGGCGTTTCGACCGATCAGAAGCTTGAGCGACTTTACGAACTCATGCGAGAGTATTACGACGGTGTGATCTTCATTCTCGACGAGATCGACATGCTCGAAGGTCCATACCAGGAGGCCGAATACAACTCGCTGATCTATCAGCTCTCTCGAGCTCGCGGTCTGGCAGACTTCGACGGCCCAATTTCGCTCACGGCGATTACCAATTACGCCGACTTCATGAAGGATCTCAACAGTCGAGCACAGAGTTCGTACAACCCCGACGACATCTTTTTCGACGACTACGACGCGACGCAGCTCCGCAGTATCCTCATGCACCGTCGAGACGCGTTCAAACCAGGCTCGCTCGCGGATGACGTGATTCCGCTCGTTGCCGCGTTCGGCTCGCAGACGCACGGTGATGCCCGGAAGGCGATCGATCTTCTCAGATGGGCTGGTGAACTCGCCGAACGTCGCGGTTCGGATACAGTCACCGAGCCTGCCGTCCGTGAAGCGCAGGAAAAGTACACCGAAAACCGGAAACTTCGTCATATCAGTGGTATCTCGACGCAGAAGAAACTCTCAATCTACGCGGTCGCTGCCACTGCATACTACACGAAAGGAAACCCTGAGTGGATTCCTGCCGGACCCGCTTTTAAAACGTATCAGTTCATCGCTGATGCGATGGATGCCGATCGATACAGCCGTGAGACGTTCGTTAACCACGTCACTGAGCAGAGTACCTACGGTGTCCTTGACTTTGAACGTCGAGGAAAGGGTCGTGGACGGGGTGTCCACATGTACTTCTCGCTCTCGGAGTCTCCGGAGACGATCATGAGCACGATTCGGGAAGACTCTCGATTCACCGACCTGGCGAAGGAGGACGCGCCCATCCGTGCTGTCGTCAGAGAGCACATGAAGCGGTTCCACAACGACAACTGAGATCAAGTCCTCTCGCGACACACGCCGAACCTGCCTGGCCTTACTACTCGAAAACGGGGGGTGTCCTCGGTCAACTGATTCGCTACGTATCAGGAAATACAGCTCCGCTGAGGGGGCATAGATTACAAGTCGAAAACGGGGGGTCTCTTTGCATCACGAAGCCGTTACAAGTCGAAAAGGGGGAGTGAATACACTGGACCAGTTCTATTACAAGTCGAAAACGGGGGGAGACAGCATTCTCTCTGGACTGAACTCGCTCGTTGCATCGGGTACACGGAGACATAACGGACCACCTGAAATCCACGGCTGGACCGTGGAGATGCCATAATCGAGAGACTGGTCGTCTGGCAGCGGTCCATCACTGGTACTGCGCGTTCGAAGGAACACCCCCCTTTTTCGAGTTGTAAGCCGCACGTCTGACAATTATATATTTTCTATCAAGTTTCTCGATGAGATTCGCGATTCATTGGTTACGCAGTATCTCAATCGACTATAGAAATCACTGAATCATTGATTCACTGATCCATGACTTGCTTCCTCGGTTCGCTGACCCTCCTCGTCTCCTCTCGATACTCACCAAACGTCACCTCGAAGACGCCGCTTGACTGGAAATACTGGAACTCGGTGGTTGTGTGCGCTCGTCGAACTCACCCACGAAGACGTCGGAGCCGAGTTCGTTTCGACGAGCGTTGTGGGAGTGAAGCGGACACAGTACATCGTCACCGACGACGTCGGCCAACGGTTCCAGAAGCGGTATTTCGACGAGCGGCTCGGTCGGCACGAAACGACAGTCAGTCGTGAAACGGTTCGTGACGAGCTGGTCAGCCGACTCACACACCAGTCGTCACTGGGCGGTGAGGTAGGTCAGAATGACGTTGACGGCGCTCAAGACAGATTCTGCGTAAAACCAGCTCGAGAGCTCTGATTTCAGGAGCGATGTTTTAACCAACATTAGACACGCGGATTACCCGATGTTGGTTAAAGCACTGACAACCTGTGGATCTCAGCCCGACCGAGTCAGGAAATTATTCCCTGAAGTAAGAACTATATCCTTCACCCTGTAATCCCGAGTATGTCCGAGACAGACGCCACCGATGAGCCGCCTTCCTTCGAGGATGCGTTCAGCAGCGATGACGTCGAACAACGCATCTACGGCACCATCCTGCAAACCCGCGAGCCGACAACGGCGAGCGCAGTCGCCGACAGCGCCGACTGTGACCCCAAGACCGCCCGGAAGTATCTTGGCTGGTTCGACGATTTGGGAATCGTCACCAGACACGATGGCCATCCGGCCACCTACGAACGGAATGACGCGTATTTTGAGTGGCGACGCATCAACCAGCTCGCAGCCGACCATTCCGTCGAGGGCCTGCAGGATCGCGTTCGTGAGCTGACGACGCGCATCACCGAGTACGAGACGACGTACGACGCCGCGTCACCGGCCGCCGTCGACGCCGTCGCCGTTGCGGAGGACAGCGACAAGCGGACCATCGACGACGTGTACAGCGACCTCGGCGACTGGGCGACCGCCCGCGAGGAGCGGGACCGGTACGAACGCGCGCGCCAGCAACGCACGGGTGGCGAGCGCGAGCAGGCGTCCGGGTAGCCCGCTCGATGGTGCCACCGACAGGCGATGGCGGGAGCCCTGCCCCCATCGATCGTCCAATCCTCGAGTTCCTCCAGACGCGACTTCAAGCGACGAGGCAGGTCTCCCGAGCGACCGTCACGGACGCCGGCGGCCATCTAGCACTCCACGTCGTCTTTGCCCCGTCGTACTACCCGGCAGCCGTCGACGAGGCGCAGTTGACGATCCGTTGGTACACGAACGACGACTTCAAAATCCACTATCGAGAGCAGCACGCGACCCACGACTGGGAGTGCCGGTGGGACCGGCACCCGAATCCGCACAATACACGGGACCATTTCCATCCCCCGTCCACCGCCCCGACGCCCGGCGAGGACGCATCGTGGTCGGACGACCATCGTGACGTCGTGACTCTCGTCCTCGACGAGATCGAAGACCGGGTCACGGCCCTCTGGAGCGACTAAGGTCACATCTCGTGTGGAGTGTTCGACGTTCGTGAACGTACCGAGAATCCAGAGCACGCGTCAGTAGACGACGTGGTGGAACTTGTGTTCGAGCGCGCCCAGCATCCCCGGGAAGATCACCAAGATGGGAATCTCGACGAGCTCATGGCGACTGTCGTCGACAGGTATGGGACTGGCCCTGTCCGCACCGTCATTCATCGAGTCCTTGTCGATGGCACTCCGTTCCGGACCGCCACCCATACCCTCGAAATGTCCAACACCGACGGCGTTCGTATCGGGACGACCGCTGGCCAGTTCCTCGACGAACTGAACACACAGGGCGACGGCTGAGACGGGCGTGAGGGTGTCCTGTTTCAGGCACCCTGATGTGCAAGCTCTGTGCATACGCCGAAACCGTTATGAGACTATGTGCATAACTTGCACATAGAATGAGCGCACGCGACGAGCCGCGGCGGGTTCACTTCCAGTCCCCGGAGTATCTCGTCGACCGGCTGGACGCGATCGCGGATCTCTTCGACAAGGATCGGACGGATCTGCTTGTCGAGGCGATTCGCGAGTACATCGAAGACACTGCCGACAGCGAGACGTTTCAGGAACTCGTCGCGACGAAGTACTACGACGGCCAGCTCGAGTTCGAGACGGTCAAGCAGTTGGTCGGCGCCGAGACGGCCCAGCGCCTCCGTCTTCTCAAAGCGGACCTCGAGGACGAACCACTCGATCTCGCTCCCCCCGACGACGTCGACGTCTACGATGACGACGCGACAGCGGTCGAGACCGGTGACGACGATCGATGAGCGGCCAGCGACTGCGAACGGTCGTCGTCGACACCAGCGCGCTCGTCAGTCTCGCCGTGCCCCGTGCAGATGCAACGGTCGGGCCCGACGTTCCGGACCCGTTCAAGTACCTGCTCACCTCGTGTGACGTGTTCGTGCCGTCGGAAGTCGTTACAGAGCTCCGCGACATCACGCAGTATCAGGATATCCACGCCGCAGCTGCGAACAATGTCCTCGCAGCCCGTAACCACTACACAGTCGAGAATCCCTACGAGCGCGAAGAGACGCCGGACTCCCGGCCGACGTTCGGCCTCGACGACGGCGAAACCGACGGGATCGTCCTCGCGAACGCGCTCGCCGTCGGCGGATTTCTCACCGACGAGTTCGGTGGGACGAACTTCCCGCTGATTCACGCCGTGCTACAGGGCCCACGAATCGTCCCGACCCCGCGGCTCATCGTGGACTACGCTCGGAACGGGTATCTGAGTCACGAGGCGGCTCGAACGCTGATTACGACCATCAGCCCACATCGGAGCTGGGAGAACAGTCCCTACGTCGCGCAATTGCTCCAGCGCCTCGAAGAGTAACCGGCCTCCGAGCGACCGCCATCCACGATCTGCTACGCCGAGTATCCAGTGCCGACGACTCCTGAAAGCCCTCGGCCGTTCACGGGCGGCGACACCGCCCGTTAGCTCGGGAGACGACGTCTCCCGGTGACGAGACGGCCTCGCCCTTTCTAAGTCCACTAGGAGGTCAGCTGCTTCGCCGAGCGACGTAGCCGTTTGACCAGTGATTCGTTACGGCACGCCCCGCTCGCCGCTGCCGCCCTCCGCTTGCTCACGGTTCCCTCCAGTCACCGTTCGCTACCGAGGCGCTCTCTGCGGTCGCGCCTCGCTTCGCTCGCGACCGACCATACCGGGCTGTCGCGGTCTCGTTCCTTCGTCACTCGACCGCGTTCCGGGCTCAAGTGAATCTGGTCTCGACGCCAGCATGAAGCGCGTTTTCGGTTGCGCCCCTCGCGGGCTTTCGCGTGCCAGCGCGTTGGGTCGTTCCGCGCGGCGAGTCATGGTGTGACTCGCCGTGCTCACGACCGTCGCCCTGGACACGGACCCGCAGTCCGGGCCGGACACGAGAAACGGCTTAAAGCTGGCCGCTCGCTCCGGGCGGGTCGCTGTCGCACTCACTCCGTTCGTGCGACAAGCCTCACCTCGCTGCGCTCGATGAGACGCCGCGCGGTGCTGGTTGGGTAGCCTCCCTATGGCACGCTCTCGCTCGTGCCCGGGAGGGCGCTCGCGAAGACTGACCAGCAGCATTGCTACAACGTCGACGATGAACCGCCTGCCATCGATCCGATCGAACATCGTATCCGACTGGATTTCATGACCGGTGGTCCAATCCGCCGGCCACAGTTCCTCGATCAACACAACCCATGGATGACCGATCGGACCTGACGTCGGCTGAGTCGTCGCGATTCATGAGTGCGTGTTTTCAATGTAGCCCCGAGATGCTCCTCCGTATCGTCACTGACGCGCTCGAGGTCATGAGCGCGCTGTCGCGGCGAGTTTAGAACATTGCGGTATTGTTTACCAGCGAATTCAGTGACGGACTTCGTCGCTATAAGCGTCCGCTCTCGAAACGAACGCGCTTCCACCCCTCCGTACTCACTCGCTTTTCTCGCTCGGTGAGGAAGGGGCCTCCGCGTCACCACTTGGATGAATCCGCCACATTTCGTCCTCCTTCCGACTGGTGGATCTCCACCTGCTCGTGTCTACTTTTCGGGTTCTTGAAGGACACTCTTACCGGATCCTGGTTTCGATTCCCACTCCCACTCGTCTTCGACTCTTACTCGTCCGTCATCAAGTCGTGAGACAACCCCACAGGAGTGGCCAGTGGCTGTGTCTCCGCTCTCGTTGATTTGTACGTATCGGACGTCCCAGTGACGCCCATCGAATGTCCCCACTAAGTGACCATCAAGAATAACGCCTCCTGAATACCGTGCGTATATTTGCTCGCCGTTCTGCATGAACTGGAAACGGGTATCTCCACTGACTTCTCCGTCGTCATCATTAGCGACTCCAACGAGCGTCCGTCCGTCGAGTGATATCTCTTCAGACATACGCTACTTCTTTGTTAGCCCCGGATTTGTAATCGCTCCGTTCGAGGCTGACTCGAACAGCGTCGCATACATTCCGAGAACCCCTGCGGTATACGCGGCTTGTGGAGGATGCCATCTTGAGAGTCGCTCTTCGAGTTCGCTCGCGCTCAAGTCGACGCCAAGTGTTCGGTTGGGAATATCGACACGAACCGTGTCTCCGCTCTCGATGGCCGCGATCGGTCCCCCAACGGCGGCTTCCGGTGAGACGTGCCCGATCATCGGCCCGCGTGTTGCGCCCGAGAACCGGCCATCAGTGACGAGCACAACGTCCTCTTCGTGTCCTTGTCCCACAACAGCCGAGGTTATACCAAGCATCTCACGCATGCCTGGCCCACCTCGTGGTCCTTCGTTTCTCACGACGATGACGTCACCGCTCTCCAGCTTACCGGCCTGAACCCACTCCATCGCCGGCTCTTCTCCTTCGAAGACTCTGGCTGTCCCCTCATGCCGAAACGCCTCACTCCCGGTAATCTTCAACACCGCCCCACCAGGGGCGAGGTTCCCCGTCAGAACGACGAGTGCACCGCGGTCGTGAATGGGATCACCGATAGGCCGCACGACCGGGTCGTCGACATCCTCATCTGGAGGCAGATCGAGGCGACGTAGGTCGGTTTCGATCGTCCGGCCGGTAACTGTCATCACGTCTCCGTCGAAGAGTCCCGCTTCGAGGAGTCGACGAATAACGATAGGGACACCCCCCTGCTCGTGGAGGTCCGACATCGTATACTCGCCGCCAGGGCGGAGATTACAGATGTGTGGGATTCGATCGGAAATCCGATCGAAATCCTCAAGTGTGAGTTCAATGCCAGCCTCTCTGGCGATCGCAATGAGATGGAGCACGCCATTGGTACTCCCACCGATTGCGACCTGCAGCCGAATCGCATTCTTGAACGACTGGCGTGAGAGAACCTCGCTCGGACGACGGTCGTTCTCGATGCAGTCGACGACCAACTCGCCAGCGTCACGAACCTGAGCCAGTCGTTCAGCTGATTCGGCGGGTGCCGTCGCCGAGCCAAGCGGTGCTAATCCGAGCGCCTCACTCAGCGCAGCCATCGTATTCGCGCTAAACATGCCGGCACAGGCACCCGGTCCGGGACATGCGCTCCGTTCGAGTTCGTTGAGGTCGGCCTCAGAGAGCTCACCACTCGCGTGGGCACCAACACCTTCGAACACATCCTGGATCGTGACGTCCTGCCCACGGTAGTTACCGGGACGGACCGTCCCTCCGTAGCAGAAGACGGTCGGAAGATCCGTCCGGACGGCAGCCATCATCATTCCCGGCAAGCTCTTATCACAGCCAGCGAGGGTAACCAGCCCGTCCAGTCGCTCGGCGAACGACACCAGCTCGACGCTGTTGGCGATGTGCTCTCGGCTCACCAGGGACGCCTTCATCCCCTCGGTCCCCATCGAGATACCGTCGCTCACCGTGATCGTTCCGAACCGAACCGGCATTCCGCCGACTGTATTTATCCGGTCGAACGCCGCGTCAGCGAGACCAGTCAAGTGGACGTTGCATGGCGTGAGGTCGGCTGCAGGATTCGCGATACCGACGAGTGGGGCGGCGAAGTCCTCGTCATCGTAGCCCATCGCCCTGAAGTACGCCCGGGCAGGGGCACTTCGTGGGCCGACGGTCACCTCCGCACTCCGGAGTTCGTCTGATTTCGGGTCTGGTTCGTTAACCATACAGACGCAACTGTGGAACGGGGAAAAATCCTTGAGTTGCACTATTACAACCCGCCGCACCGGCGAATGTAGTTTATCCCTCCGAAACGGCATGTACTGTATGCGCGAATACGTGCTACGTCTCGAGTACGAGGTGGGGGTGCATCCAGTGATGGACGTGTGTATCGAGCATCCCGAGATGGTCGCGAAGTCGCTCGACATCTCGGCCTCACCGGAGGGGGGATGGCGAATCGTCCGACTGTCTGGACCAGCGGAGGCGCTGGATGCCCTCGAGGAGGTTTATCTCAATCCGGACATCTGTAACGACTGCACGTTCCCTCACCCCGCGTGCGACGCGGAATTCGAGTACCAGGTGCTCGAATCCGACCCGACTGCACGGGTGATCTACAAATACGTCTCCGACCTCAGTTATTGCCACTCGGTGACGTTCCTCGCGCTTTCGCATTTTGGGACCGGTCTCGTCTTCGACGCGGAACAGCGGGGGGCCGTGTACAGATACCGGATACTTGCGCCGAACGATACTGACATGCGCGGATTCGGTGATCTCCTTGATGAAGAACTCCCGGACGGCGTTTCGGTCGACGTAGAGCGTATCGGTGACCCGGACCAGTGGAGACGACAAGAGTCCTCCGTCACCGAACTCCCGTTCGAACAACGGCAGGCGCTGGAGACGGCGTTCCAAATGGGATACTACGAGACACCCCGACAGTCGGTGCTGGACGAGATCTCGACGGAGCTTGACCTCCCACTCTCGACGCTCCGATATCGCCTGCGTCGGGCAGAAGCGTGGGCACTGGAACGACTGTTCGCGACCTCTGGGTTGATGGATGACGGGGAGATGCAGCCTTCGATAGTCGCGAACCGGTGATCGATACCGGATTCCCTCACACGTATTCAAGCACTCGTACGCGGTTTTTCGACCCCACGAGACACCGAACCTGATCGAGTGGATCGCTCATGACGGTCCTGTTTAGTTAAGGATGAAGAGTGAGGCGGGATGATTTCTTGCTGGTCTATGGCAGAAATCGCCCGCCTCACCGGGAATACAGACTGGATTGATTTGGATTTTGTGGAGCGAGAGCAGGCACCCGAGCCAGCGATGAAGCTCGGTATTCAGTCACATCTCGCGGGGCTGTCGTTGTCGAATACCATCTCACTCATCGAGTCCCAGGGTGTCGAGCGTTCGCACAAGGCTGTCCACGACTGGGTCCAGAAGGCCGAGTCACAGCTTACAGACGGGCGAAGTCCGAATCAGGTCGCGGTTGACGAGACGGTGATTCGGATCAATGGCCAGCAGTGCTGGCTGTACGCCGCCGGCGATCCTGACACCAACCACCTGCTGCACGTGCGGTTGTTTATAACCACTACGACTGCACTCACAGAGACATCCCACGAATCCACGTCTCTTGACGCTCTTCGTTAGCATGCGAACCCGACCGTATTTGAAGTATTACTAGCGACCTGTTCTGAGTCTACGCGGTAAACTCGACCGAGTTAATGTACGTGTCATCGGTTACATCTGTATGCACTACCTCTCGCTCGACGTGCGGCAGACGGACTGCCCACTGACTCAGGCGACCCGGATGCACGACGCGACGTTCACGACGCCGCACTGGGCGAGACGCTCGGCATCTCGGACGTCGCCGTTTCGAAGACGTTGCGCAACGTCGAACGCAAACTCCTCACCGACGCCATCAGCGCGACCGGTGCCCGCTGAACTCGCTGGCAGTCGTGCAAGCGAGTCCCAATCACACAATCACGAGTCGGATATGCCGAAGTCCCTCAGTTCGACTCGCGTACAGACACTCCGGCCGGCACAGTGGAAGGGATAAAGGTGGGGTGTATGCTCGGCGGAACAGCCAGGGCCAAGCGGCTCCTCGCAGTCTCCGATGGTGAATCGGACAACGCCTGCCTGGAGCCCAACCGCGACAGCGGTGACCGTCCGCGATGCACTCATGGGGCATCTCGGAGAGGTATGGCCAGCCCGAAGACGCGGAAACGACCGCATCGAGCCAATCGTGGGCGTCGAAGACGTGGCGTCGATATCGCGAACCGTCAGTACTGTGGACGAGCCACTGGATAGTCGTCCTGGTCGTGAGGAGCGTCTCGCACTGTGTGCGCCCACGGAGTGGCCGTCGATGAAAATGCCTGTTAGTCGGCAGAGACATCGTCATGCCGCGGGAGGCGCTGAGACGTGACTCGCGTCGTCGCTGACGTTGCACTGTCGCTCGACGGATACGTCGCCGGGCCGAACGACAGCCCGGAGAAACCGCTCGGCGACGACGGCGAACGGCTTCATCAGCGGGCGTTCGACCTGGCGACCTGGCGAGAACGGCAGGGGCTCGGTGGTGGCGAGCGCAACCGCGATTCCGAGATCGTTCGGGAGACGTTCGAAGACGTCGGCGCAGTCGTGGTGGGTCGGCGGGTGTTCAGCAACGACGACGGGCCGTGGTGCGATCCGCCGCTCGATGGCCACTGGGGCGACGACCCACCGTTCCGAGCGCCGGTATTCGTCCTCACCTACCACTCTCGTGAGCCGCTCGTCACGGGCGGCGGAACGACCTTTGCCTTCGTCACAGACGGCATCGAACGCGCGCTCGGGCACACAACTGACGCCGCAGGCGACGAAGACGTGTCGGTAGCCGGGAGCGCACAGACGATACAGCAGTTCGTCGACGCGGGGCTGCTAGACGAACTCGAGATCCACCTCGTTCCGGTGCTGTTGGGCGACGGGATACGCCTGTTCGACGCGTTGGGGACCAGCAGCACTCGAGATAACGAAGGTCGTCGATTCACCGACCGTCACGCACCTCCGATACGACATGACCCCGACGTCGACGGACCAACCAGACCCATGACTGCTACTGACCCAGCCACGGAGCGGACGCTGTTCGCCTTCGAAAACACGTCGCTCAACGGGTTCTTCGAAGGGCCAAACCGCGATATCTCCTGGCACAACGTGGACGACGAGTTCAACGAGTTCGCCGCCGAACAACTCGACGAGATCGACTGTCTTCTATTCGGTCGAGTCACGTACGAGCTGATGGCGAGCTACTGGCCGACCGCAACCGAGGACGACCCGCGCATCGCCGAACGGATGAACGAGCTTCCGAAGGTCGTGGTCTCGACGACGCTGTCGACGGCAGACTGGAATAACACGACGCTGATCAGCGATAACGTTCCTGACGAAATCACGAAGCTCAAACAACAAGCGGATGGCGACCTGGCTATCTTCGGCAGTTCCGAGCTGACGGCGTCGCTCCTCGCGGACCGACTGGTCGATGAATTTCGGGTGATGGTGAATCCCGTCGTTCTCGGCGACGGAACACCGCTGTTCGCAGGGCTTCCCGACGAGGTCGAGCTCGAACTGCTGAGTACCAGAACGTTCGCGTCCGACAACGTATTGCTCACGTACCGACCCGACTACGGGGATCGCAGCCAATGACTGCGGTATACGACGACGTAGCACGCTCGACGTTCGAGCTCAACCGCACCTACACCACGACACGTAACTCCCAATGACGACCCAGACCCACAGCCGCACGATCACACCGTTCCTGACCTTCGAAGGCAACGCCGAGTCAGCGATGGACTTCTACACCTCGGTGTTTCCGAACTCGGAGGTGCTCAGTCTGACCCGGTACGGCGAGGACGAAGCCGGAGACGATGGGACGATTCAACAAGCCGTCTTCACGCTCGACGGTGAACCGTTCATGTGTATCGACAGCACCGTCGAACACGAGTGGACCATCACGCCAGCCGTCTCCCTTTACGTCAACTGCGAGACGGAAGCGGAGATCGACGAGCTCTTCGCAGAACTCTCCAACGGCGGCGAGGTATTCATACCGCTAGAATCGTATCCGTTCAGCGAGAAATACGCCTGGATCGCCGATCAGTTCGGCGTGTCCTGGCAGTTGAGTCTGGACGCGTCCGAGGAACGAACCGAGGACGACGCATGATCACTGCCGCACTCCAGGTCACGGTGTTCGTCGCGGATCAGGACGAAGCCCTGGCGTACTACACCGAGCGAATGGGGTTCGTCGTTCGGTCCGACGAGGAGCTCTGGGACGATTTCCGCTACCTCACGGTAGCTCCCAACGAGGATGCCGAAACGGTGCTCGAACTCGTCGAAGCCGACACCCCTGCGCAGGAGGCGTTGATCGGTGGACAGGCTGCGAACCGACCGCTCGTCATGTTCGCCTCGGACGACATCGAGCGTGATTACCAGCGCATGACCGAGCGCGGCGTCGAGTTCGACGGCGAGCCGACGTCAGTCCCCGGCGGCGTGGGCGTCGCCTTCGAGGACTGCTACGGGAATCAGTTCGACCTCTTCCAGCCTGACACGAACACGACAACACCGCCCTGATGGCAGCGGAGGCTGTCTCCCGCGCCTTCGAGGGCCACTCGCGTCTGCGTACAGGTCCCGTGGCAGCGTGGACGCACCAGTCGCCCGGGACTTCACGGGGGTTGCGGAATCGCGTCACTGCAAGACGGCTCTGATGATCTTCGATTCTGCTCGGCGGAGATGGTCACCGATCGTGCCGCGCGAGACACCGAGTTCGGCGGCGAGGTCTCGTTGGGTCGCGCGGCGCGGGATGTCGTAGTAGCCTGCAGCGAGTGCTGTGCGGACGATTTCTGTCTGCCGGTCGGTGAGGTGTTCGCCCGGGTCGCCGATCTCCGGTTCGTACTCCCCTTTCCGTTCGAGCGACACGCTGACGTCTTCGGAGAGGGCCGTTATCAGGTGTTGTACGGCAGCGTCGTCGCCGAAGAGCGTCACTTGGAGTCCGGAATCGGTTTCACGCATCGGCCAATCGATGCTGATCGCCTCGCTGTCCAGACGTTCGAGGATAGCGCGTTCCACGTCGCCAGGTTCGTAGTGCATGTATCCCAGCCACGTCTCGCCACCCGTCACGGTGGATGAAATGATGTGGGGAACGTCCTCCTGGATCCGTGCGAGGTGCGCGGCGTCTCCTCTGAACTGTGCGACACCGACGACGGATCCATCGTCGAGGAGATTAATGTAGTGTATCGCTTCCTGCGTCGCGACGCGCGATCCGTCGATCCATATCGCTCTCGGGTCGTCGACCCCGCGCCGCAGCTGCTGGTCGGTGGTTGACCGGATCTGTTCGTCCAGCGAGATGATGATGGTGCTGTACCGCATTATCGCTCCGGGCGCGGGACTCGGTGGAAGTCCTTCCGTCTTCTCGAATCGTGCTCGCGGAACACACACGATGGCCTGGCTCGCATGCGGACGGCAGGTCGGGGGATAGTAAATAGGTGGCGTGCATGCTCGGCGTTAGTGCCGAGGCCGACGCCCTCATCGGTACTGGTGATGACGGAACGAATGCTGCCGGTAGGGAATGCGAAGGCGACGGGGGTGCAAGGGTTCGGCGCCATCGTCGCGTTCCTCGGGACGCTCTGGCTGGTGCAGGGACTCGGACTCGTTGAGATCGAACCACTCCTGTGCGTCGGAGACTGCGAACCAATCACCGGCGGATCGATGCGATGGACAGCCATCGGGACGGTCGCCATTCTCGGCGGCATCGGAACCGTCTGGAAGGGTCACCGGCTCTCAAGGAGCGAATCGCGACACGTGAAGCCGTAGCATGATCAAGAGGGTGCCAACATCTAGGCGACCCTGGAGCGAGGAAATGATGAACACCAGAGCCACGGCTACTGGCGCATGAACGCGATATTTTTGAATCGTGGCGGTGTTTCGTGATTGGTTGGACAAAAATCACTCGAACTCGACACCGAGTCGTCCACAGTCATACCGCGAGCGCCGTGGCGAGCAGCGCGTCTCCAGTGTCTCGGCCGGGAGACATGTACCCCGACGGGGGATTCCTGAATACCGAGTGACCGATGGCGTGAGGGCTTATTCGGCTTCGGCGAGGGTGCCCTCACCTCGCCACGTCTCGACGACCTGTTCCAGTCCGTCCCGATACGTCGGATACTCCGGTTCCCAGCCGATTTCGGACCGTATCTTCGCGTTCGTCGTCGGCATCGGGCGAGTGTAGAGGTCTACTTGACGGTCACCGATATCTCGACGGGCCTCCTCCTCCGAAATCTGTTCCGGGTCGGGTGCGCCAAGCAGTTTCCCTAACTCCTTTGAGAAATCCGCGGCGCTCACCGGTTCATCATCGACGATGTGCCAGAGTCCGCTTCGACCAGCCTCGGCGACAGCGACGAACGCGCTGGCGGCGTCGTGGACGTGGATCCGCGATATTCTCGCGCTCTTAGAGCCCTCGATGATCGTCTGCTCACCCTCTAGGAGGGCTTGTCCATGTACGCGTGTGTGATAGGCGTCAGGCGCGTAGAAGTACCCACACCGGAGGATTCCGATGTCGAAGTCGTGATCCGTCATGGCCTCGTGAGTGATCGCCTCGGCATCGATAGCCGACTGCGTCGACGGATCCGGCTGGATGGGCGATTCCTCGTCGAACCAGGACCCATCGGGTTTCCGAGCGACCCACGCAATGCTTTGCTGGAGGTACTGATCAGCACCGGCGTTCGCTGCAGCCTTGACGAGTGCCTGTGTTCCCTCTCGTCGCACCCGGGTGTTGATTTCCCAGTCCTCAGGTGACGGATCGTCTGTCGGAATCGCTGTAGCCGCGTGAATCACGACATCGGCGCCCTCACTCGCGCTGATCACTGATTCCTCGTCGAATAGATCCCCACGACGTGGCTTGCCACCTCTGGTTACGACGCTCTCGTCGCCGTCCTCGTCGCGTGTCAATCCAACCACGGGGTGACCCCGGTCAGTGAACTGGGAAACCAGCCGCCGACCGAGAACACCTGTTGCGCCGGCAATGAAGACCTGCACGGGTTACCTCATCGCCGTCGGCTTGATTTCGACGAGCAACTCCGGGAACGCCAGTCGTTCCACGCCGAGCAGCGTACACGTCGGCTGTTCCAGACGGTCCGTGATCAAATCCCAGTGTTCGAACAGGCCGTTGACGTCCGTCGTGTAGCAATCGATCTGGACGACGTCTGCAAGCTTGAAATCGGCGTTTGTCAGGACCTGGTTAATATTGTCGAAATATTTGTTAATCTGTGCACGAATGTCGCCAGGATAGACCGGATTCCCCTCGGAATCCATGGAGGTCTGACCGGCGCAGTACAGCACGCGGTCGCTCTGGCGCACTTCGATCGCTTGTGAGTACCCCATCTCGCTCTGCCACTCCCACGGATTGACGCGTTCTTGTTCCATTCTATATTGGTCTCGATATCGTTAGTCGTGTCTTGGATATCTGCGCGGTACTCGTTCGTTGTACTTGATCGCGGCCCAGGCCAGTGGTTCAATCCCTCCCGAGTAGCGTCTCCCGCGGCGGGAATGACCAATCATCCGTCGCTACCGAGAACTTCGGTGATTGTTTCACAGTCGGGCATCGGGCACCCCGAGCTGTGAAATTGAGTTCGGGTGGAGTCGCGGATCTGAAATCCGTTGGAACCCATTCGAAGGGATTTCTCGCGTTTGCATCACTGGATCTAGCGGGCTATCTATCCTCGAGTATTACGGCAAGCATGCACGCCACGTTTATTTTTAGTACTACCCACAAACTCATGCAGGACGGTGTCAGTAGTGCTCGCTCCTAAAAGACGATGCGAGATGGAACTTTGACTGGGTATACTCTTCTGGAGAATTGACGACTGTATTGCATCTCATTTTGCTACTGTTCATGGAAACAGTCGAACTGTTCGATCCGTCTCGAATCAGTTCCCAGCGGTAAGGGAGTTCCGATCGAATATCTCTGCAGGAATCAGTTCGACCTCTTCCAACCGGATAGAGGCCCTGATTCCTCATCCTAGCGGGTGTGAGAGAGCTATTGGATGGTGTCCTCAGCTCCTCAATTCGCGTCCCGTATCTCCCCTCCCGTGGTGAGCTTGGACCCGCCGATCAGAGCATACGCAGCGATGTCTGCTCTGATATCGTGTCTGGTGAACAGCTCTTCACGGTCGAAGCCCGATCGCTCGTGCAGAGCCGAGATTACGTCTCGAGCCGTCTCGAGTGCTTCATGGTTCTCCCACTCGACAATTGTCACGAAGTTGTACTCACCGGGACCGTCGGATTGTTCAAGCAAGGAATCTTGGACGAAACCAGGCTGTTCGGCGAGCAGGTTGTGCGTCCGGCGGAGTTCCCGTACGAACTCGTCCCGTGCATCATCGGGAACGACGAACTTGTCGACGCGAAAAACGTGGACGGGCTGGCCGTCGCTCATCCGTTCAGACACCACCCATTCCGGTCGGCCGTCTGCTTCGGGACGAGATACTCGGTCTGATGATTTCTGGAGTTGCCATCAGATGTCCATTGGACGGGAACAGACATCGAGATTCGCGTGAACATGTTCACGCCATCGGACGTCACGGCGCCAGAGCGGGTCGACGGGTTGGAAACCTCCGGCTGGAACTCCAGCTGATTTCCTCTCACACGTTCACTCGGGCAGATTGCACCCTTGACCGCTTATTTTGATCAGATGGAAAGCTGTCAGAGAAAGTCTTGATCAACCGGCGTAACGAAGAACGGGCCAACGACAGATCCACTGGCTTGACGCACCCTAACTGAACCCGGACCTACAAAACCGGGTGGATTCCGCTACCCGTCAATTTGGGTATATGTCGCGAAATCCGCCTCGATTCCGAGCCTAGAGAACAGCTCCTGGGGGTCGAAATTGTGACGCTCGTGTCGGGTACCGATCGTTTCCAGAGCGTTTTCGTAGTCGTCCTGGTTCTCCCACTCGGCGATCGTCACGAAGTTGAACTCACCCGGACCCCCTGACTGTTCGAGTACCGAAGCCTCGATGAATCCAGGCTGGGCTCTGAGCGTGTCCTCCTTGCTCAGAAGTTGACGGAGGAACTCATCGCGCGCCTCGTCGGGCATGGCGTAGATGCCGACCCGGATGACGTGGGATTCGGATTGCGTCATTCGTTCCTCCACCGCAGTGGTTCCGCTTGTCGGTCGGGGCCGTACTCGGAAATCGTATCAGTCGTCACAGTGCTTGACATCAGATAGGGCATACGGACGCTGATGACCTCAGCGTTGATGTGAACATGTTCAAATGCGGTGTCGGACTGCTGTCCATCATCTGAAAACCACACCAATGTCAGAAGGTAGCCTATCGGTGCGCCGCCCGGCCGTCTCCGCCCGACATGTGGGCTCAGACCGACAAGTCAATACAGTACTTGAGGATTAGCCCTTCGGCCCGGTGAAGAATACCGCTCGCAGCAGACTTACTCACGTCCATTCCGTCGGCGAGTTCAGTGAGCGTGCACTGTCGTGGCGAGTCGTAGTATCCACGCTTGACGGCTTCGACGAGGAACCGCTGTTGGCGGTCAGTCAGTAGCCCAACTGGCTCCGTCGACTGCATGACCGAGCCGATCTCGTAGGGGGCTGATTCCTCCTCTAATGCGTCTTTGAGCTTCGACAACCGCTCGTGTGAGGTGATTATGTCGCAAACCATCCAGCCGTCTCTGAGCTCGATCGGAAACTGAAGCATATTTCCAGAAGAGAGGATCGCCTGATACAGCGAGGGGAGTGACCCGAGGGCGTACTCGACGAGCAAGGTCTGTTCGTCAACGTGTAGCACGTCATAGGACGGTAGCCACTGTGCATCGTCTAACTGTCGGATGATGACGTCAGTGTCCGACGTTCGGACTTGGAGAATCACCCGCAGTTCGGTTACTGTCGGGTGGGTTGCCAGTATCCGAAATTCGTCGTCCGGGTTGGCTATCGAGATGGACGATGGGCCCCCTGGAAGCTTGAATTTGAGCCGCGCACTCGGCATGTTTGTCCTTTGATGCGCTAGCTTACTATGCTTGCGAGACGCTCGATCTGCTCACTTCCCGGGGTCGTCCCAGTGATAGTCGGCGCTACTGGGAGCCCGACGACGGTCGCAACGCTCCTTGATGTCCCAACTCGTACCACCGATTTCCGATCACGAACACGACGGCGAGTAGAAGCATCCCCAGTCCAGCTAAGCCGTAGGTACTGGCCAGGCTCACCCACTCGATGACCGGCTGGCTTACGATCGGCGATAGGAACTGGCCGAGGAAGATCACGCTCGAAACTCCGCCCAATGCCCGGCCTCGTCGCGCCTGAGTAACCGACTGGGACACCCACGTGTTCGCGATCGGAATGAGCAGTCCCCAGCCGAGGCCGGCGACGAGGAGACCAAGGACGATGCCGAGTGCCGCGCTACTGAGCCCGATGATCACGTAGCCAGTACCCATCAGTCCGAACACGAGGGCAACCAGTAAAACGAGGCCAAATCGTGCGTTGAGCCGCTGGAACTGCGAGGAGAAGACCATCCCTGAGATGTTGTAGGTGGCGAGGATGGTACCGGCCAAGGTGCCAGTGACGGCCGCCTCAACCTCCAGATAGAACGGCAACTGAATTGGAATTAGATAGAACAGGATGCATACTACCAGGGTGATCATGTACATCGTCCCGAGGGTCAGGATCGGCACTTCATCGAGGAATCGGCGTACTTCCGCGAACGTCGTACGAGTCTCGGTCGCCGACGCTTCCCCCTCGATCCTCGGCTCGTGGAGCGAGACCACGAGGAGCGGTAGCAGTACCAACGCGAACAGATACGCGAGGAACGGCGCTCGCCACCCGAAGTCGGTGAGCACGCCGCCGATGACTAGGAAGAACGCACCTCCGAGGTTGACCGCGGCGCCCTGCCAGCCGAGGACGGATTCTCGCTTGTCGCCGTTGAAATAGTCCGTTATCAGCGTCGTGGACGTAACCATGATTCCGCCGATAGCGACTCCAAGAATCGCTCGCGACGCCAATAAGAGGTACAACGAGTCGATGACGTACCCTGCACCGCCAGCCAGTGCGAAGAGGCCAGTCGAGACGATTAGGGGCGCGGTTCGTCCGAACCGGTCGACGAGGGCACCGACGAGAGGGGAGCAAACGACGACCGACAGTGCCGGGAGCGTCAGCATCAACCGGACCAAAAACTCCGCGTTCGGCGTCTGATTGTAAGCGGCCTGGATTGCCGGCAGCGCCGGCGAGATTGCCGTCGACCCCATGACGGGTAGCATACCCGCCAGCACCAGCGATCCGATCACCAGCCGCGAGTTTGCTGTGGATTCGGTCATTGCTACTGGTCCTCCCTAGCCCCATGCTCATCGAACGTCCCTTCGATGACGACCTCGTCGAGCGGTTTCCGATCGCTCGGCGTTTCGCGCTCTTGGAGTTCAACGGGGAGTTCCGCGGCCGATCCGGGGACGCCGATCGCGGCCATTGCCTCGACCGCGAAGTCTCCAGGCACAGCGAGGACCTCACGCGCACGTTCGTAGTCGAATCCACCGATCCCGTGAACGACCAGCCCACGTCTGGCTCCTTCGAGAGCCAGGTTCTCCCATGCAGCGCCCGTGTCGAAGGAGTGCGTCTGCGCCGGTTCGCCGTTGTACTCGAACGTCGTCTTCGAGACGATTAGGACGAGCAAGGCCGCCTGAGTCGCCCAGCGCTTATTCCACTCCGACAGGAGGTCGAAGTAGACGTCCCAATGTTCGCTCCCCCGGATCGCATACAGGAACCGCCACGGTTGGCTGTTGTACGCCGAGGGAGCCCACCGTGCGGCGTCGAATAGCGGCATGAACTCGGCCTCATCGAGCGACTCACCGGTCATCGAACGTGGCGACCACCGGTTCAGCAGGAGGGTCGCGATATCGTAATTTGGCGACCGATATTCGTGAACGTCGCTGAATAGCACCTGCTTGGGAATGCCTGATTCCATAGCTGAACCAAGTCGGTGGTTGACCCTGGGTTCACGCGTGAAGTACTTTCCTCCTTTATGTGGGCTGGCATCGAATGCAGGTCATGCCTCGCGTCCAGCTCCGGCTCAACGCCGCGCCGATAGACGACTGGTTGGCCGACACGTCGACCGAGTTCCCGGACGCCGAGTTCAGAATTCTATCGGCCTTGCCCCAAGAAGACCAAATTTTCGACATTGTCGAGGTGACGACTGACAACGGAGACGCCGTTGTGCGCCATTTTGAGGGGGATCCCGAGGTGAGTGCGTTCGAATTGATCCACGCCGACGGAGACGCCATAATCATCCAATTCTTGATTCCGGTTTCGGACACCTACGACGCACTCGTCTCCTCGGGAATCATCCCTCAGCAACCCGTACTGCTTCAAGAGGGGTGGTATTCGACTGAGATAACGGCCTCACATGCACGGTTAACGGAGTATTCCGAGACATTGGCATCGGCGGGCGCACCATACCAGGTCGTTTCGCTATCCCAGTCCCACGGCTCGAGAGAACTCCTTACCGACCGTCAATGGGAGTTCGTCAACGAGGCGGTCCACCGAGGCTTCTACGCCACGCCCAGGGAGTGTACGCTGACGGGACTGGCAGAAGCGCTTGATGTCAACGTCTCGGCAATGAGCCGGTTGCGCCACCGGGCAGAAAGCCGAATTATCAAGCAATTCGTCTCTGAGACGGTACCGTAGCATCGAGAGGACGGGAAGATTCCGTGAAATGGGTGAATTAGCTGTTTGACTGGGTAATGAATTGAGAGAATTTAATCAGATATCGAAATTGTACCGAGGTGACATCGCCCATCAGTCGCACAGTACCGATGTAGAAACAGAGAGTATGACCGCCCTTTTCTGAATCTAGCAGGCCCCATCTCAAAACCCCTCACGGTAAAAGATAACGCTTTTAATCGTTGTCCATAAGGTACTAACAGAGCGATTGATGACCACCTCTTTTATCCTATAACTGGGCCCCGTCTGATGGTGGCGGTTGAATCTCATCGCCGTTGATTGTCGGCCTCGTCACGACAAAAATCGGTGATAAGCTGCAATCATCACCATGATGGCCTGCCGACCGTTTCGGTAGCGCCGACTGGTGGTCCTGTTTTCGAGTTCCTGAGCGCTCGGTACGGATCGAGTCGCCGTATCGTACGCAGAGAGCACACGTAGTCACAACCACGAATGACAGATACAAAAGCAATCATTGCAAAGCGCGTTGATTCCGGCACGCCGGACACTGACGAGATACGAGATCTTGCCGAAGCCGCCGGTTACATAATCGTCCACGAGATCATCCAGGTCCGTCCCGAGGATTCGACGACTCACTTCGGGTCGGGAAAAGTAGTGGAACTCTCCGCACTCGTCGCGGAGAGAGGTGCAACTATGGTCATCGTCGATGGCGAACTCACTCCTGCACAGAATCACTCTACCGCACGTTCAAATGAAACCCCGAGATCCGAACCCCCTGGCTTTGTGAGAAGATAGTTCGGAGTGGATGCCAGAGAATTTGTCCCCAGTCTCTTCGGCAATCGGATGGGAGGTGGACCCTCAGCTGTCAACGAAGTCGAATCATCGGATGAGCGTCTGCTTCATGGATCGCAGACTGATTGATCGCTATTTCGAGCAGTCGGAGGTGATCTCCGACCGTCCCTTGTGACATGCCAATCCCGACAGCCGAGGTAGGATTTGCACCCCACTTTTGATGCCGTACTAACCCGCAGCAGCCGAATTCAATAGAGTGTTCCACGAATGGGGACAGGCTTTGTTGGGTTACAGCAACAGGAGTACCGTCAGGGCCGGATACACAGTGGTCAGAACCTTCGATTGAAATCCCACAAATCACTCGAACTGTCCACGTTCGAGTATTCTCGACGACGCAAGACTGTATCATCAGGCACAATTCAGCTGGTACAGCTGCCTGCTCATCGAATGAATGGCGGCTTCTGGTCAGTGCATATTTCTTCCAGCAAAACGGTGAGAGGAGCATGCTGGTGTTTATTGCGGGATCGACGGGTGTACTCGGTCACCGACTCGTAAAGTAGTTCTCCGATTCCGGACATACCGTGATCGAGCTCACCCCGAGACGAGGAGGAAAATAAACTCGTCGAAGCTCATGGGGGCGATCCCCGTCAGGGCGATCTCTTCGATGCGGCGTCGGTTGTTCAAGCTGCGTCAGGAGCTGATGTCGTCATACACGCCGCCACAGCGATTCCAACAGATGATCCAACGCCGGAAAATGGGCAATCAACAACCGTATCCGACGCGAAAGGACTCAAACACTCATTGCAGCAACAGCCGAAGTTAATGCCAACCGGTATATTCAACAGAATATCGTTTGGGTGGCGCGTCAACCAGATGGGATCCCGTTTGATAAAAATTCAACCCAACACCCAAACCCGAGGGCTGAGTCCGCTGTTGACGCCGAAGAAATAGCCGTCACGGCTGCCGAGCAACACGACTTCGACCTGAGCATCCTACGGTGCGATCAGTTTTACGCTCCAGATGCAACCCATACACGGACGTTGGGGGACCCCTCGTCCACGGAAACCGACCCATCATTATTGGATCGAAAAATGCTGCGCTTTCACGCATCCATGTAGATGACGCGGCCAATGCGTTCGTCGCTGCTCCCGCGACGAGTCAATGCAGTATGTGGCATATTGTGGATGATGAACCAGTGAGCGCCGCGGAATTCTGTACCACCTTCGCCGACCGGCTAACGCACTCACACCGAAGGGAGTACAAGAAGAGGATGCCCGCCGGGAACTGGGGGAGTTCACAGTGGACCGTCTAGCGAATCCAATGGCAACATCTAACGACCCATTCAAGAATGATATCGGCTGGATGCCCGAATATTCTACGCATAAGGAAGGAATCGACCAGATCGTAGAAGCATGGACGTCAATCGACTTCCTCGTCTGAATTGCATAATCATCTATGTCAATATATCAACTGATCGGAGGGTGCAGAGCAGAACGAGTATTCCGCTATATACCGAACGAGACATATGATATTTAGCAATAATGGCCGTGGACCTCAGGGTTCAGCTCGAATCGCCCATCTAGGGGTCAGTCGCCACCGGAAAGCGGTAACGGGCAAAGATCTCGATCGTTTATCGCTCTTACTTGAGGCAGACTATCAGCACCCACAACCCTCGCATCAGGCGAGGATGCTACTCATCTATCCTCTCAAAAAATGCGCCCCAATCGAAAACAGACAGCCGATAAGAACACTCGCCCCGACCAGGCCAACGTAATTGAGGTTCATATCGAACTCCCCGGCTGAACCCTCGAACGTGTAGATGCTCCACGGTGAGCCTGGGAGACCGATCGTGACGGCATCAACACCCAGGGCACCCACCAGAATGGGCGCGGATAACCCGACGAGCAACAGGAGACCGAATCCACCGGCTGTACCGATAATGGCCCGTCTCAGAAGGCCCGACTCGCTCGTCGCCGCCAATTCGTCATCGGGCCGCCCGTAGATCGTCACGCCAGTCACCGAATCCTCAACGACGACGTGCGTCGGATACCGGAGCAGTATCCCGGCCATCCAAAGATCGCCAATCGCGCCCCCGACGTTGAGTGCGAGCGGGAGGATCAGAATCGCGGCATCCAACATGATCATGAGCGGCACACCGAGCACCGTGATGACGACGAGCGGAGCGAGCGCGACAACGATGAACTGGTTCCGCTTGAGTCGTTGCGTCGTGGTCACATATGCATACGGCAGCACGAACTGAGCGATGCCGACGCCAATCGACACATCGCCGCCGAAGTGCCGGATCACGCCGGCGTGAACCGTCTCGTGTAGCCCGAGCACTGCGACGATGAGGACGATCACCCCGGTGACTTCGACAAGGGCCGACTCGAAATCGCTGATCTGAAACCCGACATCCGTCTGTCCCGTTCCAGCGGCGTACACCCCACTGAAGATGAAGCTGGCGACGAGCGTCAGCACCGTCCCGAGAACAGTCCACTCGACGACGACACGTCGAGTCGGGATGAGCTCAACCAGTGGATGCTGGGCCTTGTTTTCGTACGTCACGGTTTATGAGACAGCTCCCGTCGCGGCGACCGTTCGGACTTACTCTTGTTCCGCCGTTCGGTCATCGAACAGCGTGAAGTCTGATGAATGACCCGCATCAGGCGTTTCCGGATAGACGGTCTTCTTTAATCTCGATTATGTACCCGAACGGGTCCTGAACGTAGATGGCCGGGGCGACGCCAGTTGCCCCAAGCGGTTCGGATTCACGCAGTACGTCAATCCCGGCGTCGACGAGCTGCTGCTTCAGGTCTTCTAAGGAATCTTTGACGAGGAGAGCAAGGTGATCATAATTCTGGCCACTAGGGCGCTTGAAGTCGGCGACGGGGCGAATATGGACGACACTCATCTCTGTCAGTCTGAACGAGAAGAACGGCTTCTCGCCGCTCTCGTACCGCGTGAGATTTTCCGTCTCGGCCCCGAGGCTGTCCTCGTAGAACTCGATTGCGTCGTCTACCTCGCCTTCGGGGATTCGCAGGTTCACGTGGTCGATTGCGGTGACGTTCATGATGCCTCAAGGAGGTATCCTTCCGACCGCCACGTTTCGACGACGTGATCCAACCCCTCTCGGTACGTCGCGTACGTCGGTTCCCATCCAACTTCTGACCGTAACTTCTCGGCCGACGTCTCCATCGGTCGAGTGAACAGCTCCACCTGAACGTCACCGAGCTCTTGACGAGCCTCTTCATCGGACATTCGTCCAGGCGTGGGTGCATCGAGTCGGTCTGCCAGTTCGGTGAAGAACGTGGCTGGGCTCACTGGTTCGTCGTCGACGACGTGCCAGAGCCCACTTCGTCCAGATTCTCCAACCGCGACGAACGCACTGGCGGCGTCATGTGCATGGAGACGTGAGATCTTCGCGTTCTCCGAACCATCGATTATCGACTGTTCGCCCTGCAGGAGCCCTTCGCCAACGGACCGAGTGTGATACGCATCTGGGGCGTAGAAATACCCGCATCGGAGGATGCCCACGTCGAAATCGTAGGTCGAATCGGCCTCTCGGGTGATCTCTTCGGCTTCGATGGCAGCCTCTGTCGACGGATCTGGGATTACGCGTGACTCTTCGTCGAATGATTCCCCATCGGGTTGCCGGGCTACCCAGACGATGCTCTGCTGTAGATATTGGTCGGCGCCAGCTTCCGCCGCTGCCTTGGTGAGCGCCTCGACCCCTTCAGTCCAGACTCGATGGTGGACATCCCACTTCTCGGGCGTAGGGTTCTCTGTCGGGACCGCGGTGGCCGCGTGAATCACGACGTCAGATCCCTCGGCCGCTCGAACGACGGATTGTTCGTCGAATAGATCGGCTCGGTGCGGTTCACCGCCATTCGCTTCGACGATTTCGTCGCCCCGTTCGTCTCGCGACAGCCCAACGACGGTGTGACCGCGCTCGGCGAATTGGGAAACGAGTCGTCGACCGAGCACGCCCGTCGCGCCGGCAATGAAGACACTGAGTTGGCTCATTGTATTCTGACCCCGTCTCGCGACAATTCGCACAGCTCCGGTCTGTGTACCTCGGTATCGGCTTCGCGATCATGGTTCCCATGCTCAACACTCACGAGTTCAATTCGTCGTGTAGTCTCCATCGAAGAGTCCCGATGTGGTTTACTCGAGGGTATCGCTTGCGTTTCCATCAAGGGTGATAGCGTATCAGTTGTGTCAGCTATTACGGCAATCATGCACGCCTCCTTTATGTGTACAGTGTTCGCACACTTCCGTATGATAGTGACAGAAACGCTCCATCCCGAGAATCGATGGATAATGGAACAATCTGTTTCTCCGAGCGAATAACACACATAGCAATGAGATACGTGACCATCGTTCTCTCCCTGGCCGAAGAACACGTTTCTTCCCTCTGCCACCAGCTTTCGCAGGAAGGAGGTATCAATCGGCGAGAGGTGTGGATCGATGACAGGCTGATAGCGACGCAGGAAGCGATACGGTACCTCAACCTTCTCAAAGATGGGACCGCAGTCGGGATCTTTCGGTTCAGGGGGGATGCCGAACAGCTTATGAGGTTAGAATCAGAGAGCCCGGAGATAATCTCTTGTACCGTGACCGGGGGGAGACAGGGCTGGCGTACCTTCACTATGAGCCTGCGGAGTTCGAGAGAGCACTCCTCGAACTCTTCGACACTGAGGTAATCAGTATTGACTGGCCGATGGTGGAGACAGCGGACGGACTGCAGGTTACGTTCTTCGGCGAAGATATCGCCCTCCAGCAGTTGATTGCGAACATTCCTGATGAGATGAAATTGACTCTCAAACAGACTGGGGATTTCCAGCCATCGATGAACGACCCAGCAGCGCAGCTAACCGACCGTCAGATAGAGGTCGTACGGAAAGCAGTTGCTGCGGGATACTACGAGATACCACGGCGGGTCACACAGCGTGAATTGGCCGACGAGATTGGCGTGTCACAAGGGACCATTGGAGACCATCTCCGACGGATAGAATCAAAGATTATTCAGTCTGTGATCGAGTGACATACCCCCATTATATGGGAATCCAGGCGGAGTATAGGGTTGACCTGTACTAATCCGTGCGTTAAAACCAAGCACGATTTCCACCCTCACTAGACAGTGGTCTGGTGGTCGAATTTAAAGGTAGGGTTCATGCTCGGCGTTAAATCCAGAGGTAGACGGCCTCATACTCACTCCGATGAAGAATCGGCGAATCCTTGCATGGAACGCGAATACGGGAATATTGTCGATCCTCGGTGTCATCGTAGCGCTGCTTAGATTGTTCCGGCTCGCTCCGGGCCTCACGATTGTTCAGTTTGGACCCATTTTGTGCGTCGCAGCCTGCTAACCGATCACTGCAAGGACCAATATAGTGCAAAATTGACATTATTTCCTGCAACTGTCGGCATTCCAAGAAATAATATGACCCAACGAACCCCATCAAGCGTTCTCGTCACCGGTGCGAGTGGTCGCACCGGCCACGAGCTCTTGGCAGTACTACGTAGAACCTCGTTGCACGTACGTGCCTTAACCCGATCGGAGCACAACCGCACATTACTCCAGGCGAATGGTGCCGACGAGGTCGTGGTCGGTGACTTGCTGGAGCCGGTGGGTGCCCGAAGGGCTGTTGAGGGATGTGACGCGATCCTCTTTGCTGCCGGCTCAAGCCTTACCACCGGCCTTCTTCGACCCCACCGAGTCATCGACAGGGACGGCGTGATTAATCTGGTTGACGCAGCTGCGGACACGACCGTTCACAAGTTCGTCTTCCAGAGTTCCATTGGCGCCGGCAACTCCCGTCTGGGAATGCCGCTCTGGGCTCGATTACTCGTTCTTCGGTGGGCGGTCCGAGACAAGGAACGAGCGGAACAGGCGCTCCGTGACTCCGATATCGATCATATCATTTTCCGTCCCGGCTGGTTGAGGGGGGACCCTCCGAGTACTGAGGTCATCCTTGCGGAAGGTGGTGGAGCGATGACCGGATCAGTTCCACGAGTAGACGTCGCTCGACTCATGGTTGCCGCACTGGTATCCCCAGAGGCAACGAATCGGACGTTCGAAGTCGTTACTCGCGAGTCGATGAACCGCACGGATCCAGACAAGTTCGTCGATGTCGAGTGGAACGACCGATTCAAGACGGTGGTGCCGGCTTCGCATGAATAGTATCCAACTCACGGACGGCCTCCCAATTCATCGTGGTTGGAAAGCTAGGGATACCCGTTCGGTTCAGCTCGACACATCGGAGACAACTGTTCCGGTGCCGCCATTGTCTCGACACCAGCCACATGGAATCGCGGGAACGAGATGTGGTGATTCGCCGTGGGTCTGATCGGCACTTTGGAGCCGCTCGTCGTATTTTTAGTGGCTTCGTCCACGATCCTTTGTGGACTCATGGCCGGGCTATTTTTTGCCTATTCAGTGAGCGTAGTCCTGACGCTCGACACGCTCTCGGCGTCGTCGTACACCCGCGTGATGCAATCGATCAACGAGGAGATCCTGAACCCGCTATTCGGCGTTTCTTTCGGCGGCGCAATCATCGTACCGACCGTGGGTGCGTTTCTGGTGTTCATTGAGGGCCTCTGGACTGCCCTGTTCGGCCAGTTGTTCCTCGCCGGGACCGTGATCTATCTCGTCGGGACGGCCGGGGTCACTCTGTTGGTCAGCGTCCCGATGAACAACACCATCGCCGGATGGTCGATCGAGTCGCCACCGACCGGGTGGGAAGAAGTTCGGGCCCGGTGGAAGCGGTGGAACCACGTTCGTACGGTTGCGGCATTCATCTCGTTCGTGTTGTACGTCGTAGCTACCCTGTCGCTCAGTGCATCGTTCGTCGAGCCGTTCTGAGCACACGAAACGATAGATCAGGCCAACATCATCGCACGCAAATGGAGAACGACGAAACCTCTATTCGGACGAGCGCGGAAATCGCCGTTAGCCCTCGGGACGCGTTCGAGTACTTCGTCGACGAACTCACCTGGACGCTCGACGATTCTGGATTCGGATTCGAGTCTGGACCCGACGGCCGTTTCACCCGAGGCGAGTACGAAGTGGGTCGGGTGACGTCATGGAACCCTGGCGAGGATCTCGAATTCGAATGGCGACCGGCGGCCTGGGAGCCAGCGTCGACGACCGAGATCACGTTTCGATTCGACTCGATCGATGGCGGGACGCGGATCACGATGGAGCATCGTGGACTCGACGAGCTGATCGAAAACCGTCCCGACATGGTCGGCTGGTTTGCCACGGAGGTTGTGGCTCCTCATCTCGTCGCGACGTCACCGGACGCGTTCGGCGATTGGCTCACCGACCGCGAGGGGCGACGACCGACAGGTGATGCCGCCCGGGAAGAATACGGCGATCCGCTCTATCACTACCCGAATTTCCGTGTTATATTAGAGGAGCTCGCGTTGGGGCCCGACGACCACCTCCTCGAAGTCGGTTGTGGAGGTGGGGTGCTTCTCGCCAAAGCCCTAGAAAGTGGCTGCAGGGCGTCGGCCATCGACCATAGCCCGGAGATGGTCCGGCTGGCGAAGCAGACCAACCGAGACGCGGTCGAGACAGGACGGCTCGATGTCCGGGAGGCCGATGCCGAGGCGTTGCCGTTCGAAGATGGCACGTTCTCGTGCGCAACCATGACCAGCGTTCTCGGTCACCTCCCGAACCCCATCGAAGTGTTCAGTGAGATCCACAGAGTCCTCGCCGACGGTGGCCGAATCGTGATCCTCGGGAGCGACCCGGAGTTACGAGGAACGCCGGCCGCACCGGAACCGATGGCTTCACGCATGAACTTCTACGAA